>DASQXF010000538.1:0-2637 GCA_035639895.1 Xanthobacteraceae bacterium | reverse complement strand
GACCGAGTTCTGCAGGTCGCCCAGCATCTGCCGGATGATCTTCGACTTGTCCTGCGTGAAGGTGACGTGCACGGCTTCAGGCCAGGTCTTTTGCAGCGTCGCTACCGTTGCTTTCACCGCGTCGACCGTCTCGATCAGGTTGGCGCCGGTGCGCTTCGACACTTCGATGGTCATGGCAGGACGCCCGTTCACTCGCGTGACGGACGTCGCATCCTTGAAGGTGGGCTTGACCTGCGCGATGTCGAGCAACCTCACCGAGGCCTTTGGCGAGGCGACGATGGGAATATTGAGGATGTCCTGCGGTTTCTCGAACAGCGAGGGCACCTTGACCGCGAAGCGGCCGGTCTCGCCTTCGAGGGCGCCGGCGGCGATGAGCGTGTTGAAGGATTGCGTGATCGAGCCGAGCTGATCGAGCGAGAGCCCGTAGCTCGACAACAGCATCGGATTGAGGATGATCTCGACCGCTTCGTCGCGGGCGCCGCGCAGCTCGGCCGAGAGCACGCCGGGTGCCTGCTCGATCGCATTCTTGGCGGCACGGGCGATGCGCAGCAGCGTGCGCTCCGGCACGTCGCCAGAAAGTCCCACGACCAGCACCGGATAGAGCGAAAGATTGACCTCCTGCACCTGCGGCTCGTCGACGTCGCGCGGCAGGTCGCGTTTGGCCTGATCGACCTTGGCGCGCACGTCTGCGAGCGCCGACTTGGAATCGAAGCCCGCCTCGAACTCCAGCAGAACGAAGCCGCCGCCCTCGAAGGCGGTCGAGCGCATCTCCTTCACGTTACCGACCGATTTGAGCTGAGTCTCGACCGGCCGCAGCAACAGCCGCTCCGAGTCCTCCGGGCTGATGCCGCGCTGGGAGAGCTGCACGTAAATGATGGGAATGCGGACGTCCGGCTCCGCTTCCTTCGGGATCGTGACATAGGCCAACAGGCCCGCGCTCAGCAGGAAAATGAGCGTCGCGACGGTTAGTCGCGCGTGACTGATGGCGTAGTCGATGAACTTGGACATCAGATCGCTACTTCGCGACGGCTGTCAGCTCGGGGATTCCAACTGCGTCGACGATTTGGCCTTCGCGCACGAAATCCTGTCCTTGCACGATCACGCGGCTGCGGTCGGGAAGGCCGATGACCCACATGGAGCTCTGCTCGTCCTCGATCACGCCGACGGGAACGAACTCCACGGTGTCATTGGCGTCGACAACGCGCAGGCCGAGATTGCCGGCGGAGGAAAAGGTAATCGCGGAACGTGGGACCCGCGTCGCCACGACGGGTGCCAGCGGCAGGATCACCTCCGCCGTAATGCCGTCCGGAATGTTGCCGTCGGCGTTGGGCACCTCGATCTCGACCCGATAGGTGCGCGTCGTCGCACTCGCGGTTTTGGCTACGAAGCGGACCTTTCCGCTGGTGCGCTCGCCAGTGACCAGCCGCACCTCGGCGACGGCACCGACTTTGATGCCGGCAAGCTGCCGCTCGGCTACTTCCACCACCGCCAGCATCGGATCGAGCGCGAGCATGGAGGCGATCTCGCGGCCGGCAAAGGAGAACGCGGCTTGGCCGACCTCGACTGCAACGTCATGGACCACGCCCGACCAGGGCGCGCGGACGATGCCGCGCTCGTGCTCGGCCTCGGCGGCGGCAAGCGCGGCTTCGGCCGCCTTGAGCTGCGCCTCGAGGTCGACGAGCTGCAGCCGCGGCAACGTGCCGCTCAGGATCAGCGCGCGCTTGGCCTCGAGCTCGGTGCGCTTCTGTGTCACCACGGCCTGCGCCTGGGCGACCTGCGCCTCGCGCGCCTCATCCGATAGGACGGCGATGATTTCGCCCTTGTTGACCGACATGCCGCGTTTCACCTTCAGCTCGGTGAGGACCCCGCCCGTGCGCGCGAAGACGGTGACCCGTTTGTCGGCCTCCGTGCGCCCCGCGATGGTCAGCTTGCGGCTGTGCGGCACAACGTTGGTCGTCGCCACCGCCACGCGAAATAGCTTCTTCGCCTCGCCCTCGCCGGCCCGCACGGCGGTTTCCGCGGTGCCATGGGGAAGGAAATGGCCGGATGCGATCCAAAGCCCGGCAGCCACCACCAAACCAATGGCGGTGAGACGGCTCGCGTTCATCGTGAGCTCTCCTTGGCGGCGTGAGCCGCGCTCGTCTTATTTCGAATGGGGCTCATGAATGCGCGGGTGCAGCCGGCGCGCAGGCAGCCGACCTGCGTCGCGGCCACGCGACGACCGGATTGAAGCTGGGCGTTGGCCCGGCGCATGACAGGAAGTCCCCCGACCCCGATTTGCACCGCAGCAATCGCCTAGATCATTGGCGAAACTGAGGCTGAACGCCTTTCCCGCTCGCCCCGCGGGTCACCCATGCACAGTGGGCCTCTTTTTCGGCGCAATCGGCGCAATGTCCCTTTCCCACACATTTGTACCGCCGCCTTGCCACTCAAACGACCGACCCTATAATCGCGCGCTTTTCTTTCGGGCCGTGGCGAGGGGTCGATGGCGGGGAAGCTGGTTGCGATCATCATGGGAAGCCAGTCGGACTGGCCGACCATGAAGCACGCGGCCGAGACCCTGGATGCACTGGGCATCGGTTACGAAGCAAAAATCATTTCCGCCCACCGCACGCCCGACCGACACCATGCCTTCAC
>DASQXF010000537.1:0-5055 GCA_035639895.1 Xanthobacteraceae bacterium | reverse complement strand
AAAATCGTGCCGGCGCCGGAGGCAGTATCGCCGGCGCCGCCGTCGCGCGCGCCGCACCCGATGGTTACACGGTGCTGCTCGCAACCGGTAGCCTGCTCGCAATCAACGTGAGCCTCTACAAGAACATCGGCTACGATCCGGAAAAGGACTTCGAGCCGATCAGTCTGGTGGGAACCCAGACCAACGTGCTCTACGCCCATCCATCATTGCCCGCGACATCGCTCGCCGAGTTGATCGCCTATGCCAAGGCCAATCCCGGCAAGCTCAGCTTCGGCTCGGGCGGCAACGGCACGCCGGCACATCTCGCCGGCGAGCTGCTCAAGCTTCAAGCCAAGATCGATATCACGCACGTGCCGTTCCGCGGCACCGGGCCGGCGTTGCAGGCGGTTATCGGTGGCCACGTGCCGATGGCATTCAACCCTCCCTCGCCGTTGATCCCGCATATCCAGAGCGGCACCATTCGCGCGCTCGCGATCACGACGCTCAAGCGGACAGCGGCGCTGCCGGATGTCCCGACCGTCGCCGAGTCGGGCTTTCCCGGCTTCGAGGCGACGACCTGGCATGCGCTCGTGGCGCCGGCGGGGACGTCGAAGGACGTTATCGCCACACTGCATCGCGCGGCTGCTGCGACCGTCAATGATCCGTCCGCGCGCAAGGCTTTGACCGAACTCGGCGTCGAGGTCGTGGGTGGCACACCCGAAGAGCTGCGCGCCTATGTGACGGCCGAGATTCCGAAATGGGCCGAGGTGGTCAGAGCATCCGGCGCCAAGGTGGACTGATATTGCTCCTCCGCCGCCGACACCGGCACGGGCTCGCTGCCGACGTGCTGCCAGGCAGTGCCGCGTGACTCACTGAATCCGGTCGTCCCCGCGAAAGCGGGGACCCATGATCAGCACTGGTGGTTATGGGTCCCGGCTCTCGCTGCGCTCGGCCGGGACGACGATCGCTTAGCTACCGCGTGTTCGAGCTGACGCGAGGCTGCTGCGTCTGCGTTTCGCTGCTGCCGCGTGCCGCACGCTCGGCGAGCCGCAGCCATGATTGCGCGAGCGTGAGCCAGAAAGGCCTGTCGTTTGCTGCGGTTTGGGCCATCCGCAAGCAGTCTTCCGCGTTGTTGCGGTAAAGATTATTGGCACTCATGGATACGCTCCCCGATCACGCGACTTGGGTGCAAGCAGAGCCCCCAACCTGGGCAAACTCGTGACCCAAACCTGAGCGCTACCAAGCGGCTTCTTTGTATGTTCGCTAGGCGACAGAAGCTCTGGAGCGCAGCATTAGCTGCGGGGGCGGTGAGCGCCCGCTAATCTTCCGGTTTTCGCCCAGTATTGCGGCTCGAACCTCGTTCGATTGCCAAGCAGGCAGGTATCATTATGTTGGGCGACCATGCGGCAAGCACGCGACATCGTGGTCGTTCACAGCTCCGACCTGCATATCGATCATGACTATACTGCACGGCTGCACGCAGGCGACAGCGCGGCTGCGCTATCCAGCGTGCTGAATGCGGCCCGCGCCGCCGATGCGGACATCGTGGTGCTTGCGGGCGACACTTTCGATTGCCATCGCGTGCCGCCAGTCCTGCTCGAGCGGGCCGCCGCCCTCATTTCCGCGGCGGCGTTGCCTGTGGTGCTGTTGCCTGGCAACCACGATCCCGCCGTCGCGGACGCGGTCTACCACCACCAAACGTTGGCGAGCCTCGACAATCTTCACGTCCTCGGCGTCACCCACGAGGAGGCGGTTCGCTTCGCCGATATCGATCTCGAGATTTGGGGCCGCGCGCATCGCGACTACGGTGACATGATGCCGTTCGAGCGGCTGCGGCCGCGCTCGACGCGTTGGCAGATTGCGGTGGCACACGGCCATTATGTGCCGGCGCCGGATCGAACCAGCAGGCTGCGTCCGTCGTGGCTTATCGGAGACGACGATCTTGAGGCGGCGGGCGCCGACTACATCGCCCTTGGGCATTGGAATCGCGCCGCGAAGGTCGGCACGGTGGCTGCTTATTATTCCGGCTCGCCGGAATACGCCGGGACCATCAACGTGGTGCGGCTCTTCGCTGGCGGAGACATCGCAGTTACGCGCGCGGCGCTCGAGATTGCGCGCGAGCCGTCAGCGGTCGATTAGCACATCACCGCGCTCTGCTCGCGCCATGCCGACGGGACGGCACGCTTTCGGCGGCGCGGCGATTGGATCGAAAGTGTATTTGGTCCCCACTCGGGACGCCGCGGCAACGCCATCACGGTTCGACTGATCACTTGAGCTTGCCGTGAGCGGCGGGCCGCTCAACATCGCGCCACAACAAAACACCCCGGCTTGGTGAGCCGGGGTGCCGCGCGGGTTCAAAGATCTCCGCTGTTTCGCGTCAATTCTGCTGCCCGCTCTGGCCGGTGGTCGACGGTGGTTGTGGCTGTCCCGGGGGAACGGCCACGGTCGGCGGCGCGGTTCTCGGCGCCATGCCCGTCGTTGCGGGCGGGCTCGCGTCCTCGCGAGCGGTGCGGGTGCTCTCGCCCCCGGCGAACACAAGCGCCAGGATGATGACGATGAACACGGCGCCGGCGATCCAGCCCCATGGGCTGGTGGAGCCCATCCTGCGCTCCATCTCGGCCTGGCGTTCCATGTCCATTCTTCGATCCAAGTCTCTGGGGTCCGTCATGGCGACCTCCATCTGATGTCCTGCGCTAAGACAACCCGCAGCCACACGGCTAAGTTCCTGTGCCTGGAACCCTTTGGGGAAGCGCAGGTTTTGCCTGGTGATCGTGGCGGGAGCCGGTATCGGCCGAGCGCGGCGTTCAGTCTGTGTCGTTCTGGCCGAAGATGAGCTGGGTCTGCGTGACGATGGCGGCGAGCTTGCCGTCGCCGCGGGTGATGCGCGTCTCCAGCACTATCGTGGTGCGCCCCCGATGCAGCGGGACGCAGACCGCGTGCGCGGTATCGCCCTTGGGCACGGCGGCAAAGAAATTGGTCTTGCTTTCGATGGTCGCGGTGCGGCCGCCGTCGGGAAGACTCACGACGGCGGTCATCCCGCCCAACGTATCGCCCAACGCCATCACCGCGCCGCCGTGCAGCACGCCCCGGCGGTTGCACAGCTCCTCACGCACCATGAGCTCGGCTTCGCTGCGCTCGGGCGAGCGGTGCAGGACATTCACGCCCAGGAGCTTGGTGAATGCCGGTAGATCGGGGACGGGCATGATCATTCCTCTGTTGCAGAGGGTTGCTCCATAGCATGGCGAGCGCGCGCCGCCAGCGCCGAGGCGCGATCGCAGATGTAACGGTAGATCCCGGCCAGGACGGGCGAGTGCATTTCATCGCGCGCGCGTTTGAGATCGTCCTGCGGCTTGTGGGCGCGTCAAGCTTGAGTGGAAATCAAAGGCTCGTTTCGATAAAAAGCCTGCGGCGCTCGTAGCTCAGCTGGATAGAGCACCAGACTTCGAATCTGGGGGTCGGGGGTTCGAATCCCTCCGAGCGCGCCACTTCGGTCTTTGTCCAGCCCGAAGAGATGGGTGACAGAACGTACCTAAGACATGGGTGACAACCTCGGGCCGAACGGGTTGTCGAGGGGTTGCAAGGTTTTCTGCTCCAGGTCGAAATATCCGAGATCGTAGTGCATGAAGCTGACGAGCCAAATGCCGTCATCGACTTCCTTGACGCCGAGTCTTTGACCGGCGAGCGCGGTCGAGATGTTGATCCTCTTGCGATGCAGGCAGAGCCGCCCGCAAGCAGTGACGAGAAGGTCTCGGTCATGGAACGGATAGGTGAGCTCAGGCAGGCCGTCATAGCGGCGTGGTGACGGGACGTAGAGCTCTGCTGGACACTTCATGCTGAGCGCTTCGTGCGGTCTTTCGGCATTGAACTCCTGCACGAAGGCGTCGAAGCGGCCCTGCTGCTGCAGAGTGTTGGCGCTTGGCGGCCGGGTTGCCTCCTTTTTGAGGGTAAGGTGCATGCGCTCGTGGCGGCCGTTCTGCTGCGGATGGCCTGGCTTGATGCGCTCGATCGCGACACCGAGACGAAGCCACCAGACCGAGAGTTTGGAGAGGTTGAACAGGGCGTTGGGGCTTGCGAAGGGGACGCCATTGTCGGAGCGGATGGCAAGCGGCAGGCCGCGCTCACGGAACAGCCGCTCGAAGGCGGTGAAGGCCAGCTCTTCCCGGGTCGTCTCTAGCGCCTCGCACATGAGCAGGAAACGCGAGGCCTGGTCGGTGACCGTCAGCGGGTAGCAATAGTGTCCATTGCCGAGCTTGAACTCTCCTTTGAAGTCGGCGCACCACAAGTCATTGGGAGCAGCGCCCTGCGATAGCGGCGTGCCGCGCGCACGAAAGCGCGGCCCGCCGCCGCGCTTGATCAGTCCGTGGCGGTCGAGGACGGCATGGACGGTGCTTCTGGCCGGAACGCGGATGTCGCCGTCGAGCCGGCGCACCAGGAGCTCGCGGATTTTGCGAGCACCCCAGTGCGGCTTCTCACGCTTGAGGCGGACAATCAGGCTCTCGAGCTGCTCGGGCAGCTGGTTGGCGTAGCGCACCGGCCGGCGCGAGCGGTCGTTCAGGGCTTCCAGCCCGTGCTCCTTGTAACGGTCGAAAATCTTGTAGCCGGTCTTGCGCGAGATGCCGAACTCGCGGCACACATCGGTCATCGTCTCCCCGTCCAGGAGGCGGGCGACAAAACGCAGGCGCTCTTCCATTACCGAACTCTCCTTCCAGGGCATCGGCACCTCCCACCTGCGAATCCAGGCGAGAAGTGTTACCCATGTGTCCGGTACGGAATGTCACCCATGTCTCAGGCCGCACGTCCTCAGATCTTAAACACTTGCAATGTCGGTTTCGCGACGTACGTTGCGGCACCGGGACAGCTATTGGGACAGAAATGTTGGAACCGGAGACACCAACGAAGAAGAGTGGATGGAATGGCCACCTGATCCCGAAACGCGAAGCCCCACGGTTAGGGAAGCTTCACAAGCACGTAGCGATCGCCGGAGGCCGGCATGAGCGCCGTCGTCCTCCGCCGTACCACAATCGGCTACATCAATTTCAAACCGGCTGGACGCTTTTACGAGGCACGCAGCGCGGT
>DASQXF010000536.1:0-2088 GCA_035639895.1 Xanthobacteraceae bacterium | reverse complement strand
GATCTTGGTCGGCATCGACTCGTCCCTGATTGCCAGCGCCGATCACGCCGGCGCCGGCTGCGCTCCGCGGCTCGCTCTTACCTTCGATAGCCGCAACACCGCGTCGACCATGGCGCTGGGATCGGCCACGCCCTTGCCGGCGATGTCGTGGGCGCTGCCGTGTGCGACCGAGGAGAACAGGATCGGGCTGCCGATGGTCAGCGCCGCAACCGCGTTCCGCGCCAAAAGCTTTGCCGCGATGTGTCCTTGATCGTGCAACATAACGATAAAGGCATCGACGCCTTGCCTGTGAAACATGGTGTCGGCGCCGAACGGCCCGCTCACCGCCAGCCCTTGCGCGGCCGCGGCGTCGATTGCCGGCTTGACGATCTCGATCTCCTCGCGGCCGAACAAGCCGCCTTCGCCTGCGTGCGGGTTGAGACCGCCGACGGCGATCTTCGGCGCCGCCGTTCCCAGGCGGCTGAGCGCGCGGTCGGTCGCCGCGATGACGCGAGCCACTCTCTCGCGCGTGATCATGTCAATCGCCTGCCGCACGCTCCGGTGCAGCGTGGCGTGGACAATCTTCATGTCATCGAAGCACAGCATCAGGTAGACGTCGTCCTCGTCGGTACCGGTCTCGCGCGCGACGAAGGACGGATAGCCATTGAACGCGATCCCGGCGAGCGCGATCGAGGTCTCGTTCTGCGGGGCGGCAACGACCGCGTCCACCTCGCCTGCGAGCGCGGCCTTGATCGCCGTGCTGGCGAAGACGAGGGAGGCACGGCCGCTCGCAGCGCTACAAGTGCCGAAGTCGAGCGTGTGCAATGCCGGCTGCGCACAGTGAAGTACGTTGAGACGCTCTCCCGACCAGTCGGCATCTTCAGGCCGCGCGATCGCGCGCAGATCGACGGCAATGCGGCAGGCTGCCGCGTGCCGCTTAAGCACGTCGGCATCTCCGACCAAGACTGGTTTGCAGGCGCTCCGCACGGCGGGAGCCAGCGCGGCCCTGAGGCTGACCTCCGGCCCGATGCCCGCCGGATCGCCGACGGCAATGGCAATGCGCGGCTTCTTGCTCATGCCTGGACACCCGCCCTCTATATCGGTTGCACCGCGCGCACGCGCGAGGGGTCATAACCCCACTCATCACACTGTCGTCCCCGCGCAAGCGCACAGGTGCCAAAATAAGCAACGTGTCCCGGGCGCAGCGCAGCACGCAACGAAGTGTAGTGATGCGCTGCAGACCCGGGATCGTCAGGGTCCGTGGCGGTCCCGGATCAGCGGCGCACCGCTCCACTTCGTTTCGCGCTGCACCGCATCCGGGACACCTGGCTAGTTTAGCGCCCATACGCTTGCGCGGGGACGACAGCGGGCAACGTGACGCCGAGACAAGTAGCCGGATTGCGATCATTCCCACGGCATCAGCGAGGCGTGGATCACGTCCGGCACGCCCTCGCCGCCAACCGACCTGATGGCAAGATCCACGTCTTTGAGCCCGAACCGGTGGGTCGTGACCTTCTCCAGCGGGAACCGTTTCGAGGCGAGCTGCTCGAGCGCCAGCTCGCACGCCTTGAAGCTGTGTCCGCGCGCGCTCTTGATGGTGATGAACTTCACCGTGACCTTTTCGAGCGGGAAATTGGGGAACTCCTTCATCTCGCCTTGGACGACGATGGTACCGCCCTTGCGCTTGAGCGCTTCCACGCCGAGGAGAATCGGAATGGTGCCGGCACCGGCGGTGCAGTCGAGCGCCACGTCGACGCCCTTGCCGCCGGTGATCTCCATGATGCGCGCGAGCGGATCCTCCTTCTCGACGTCGATGGTGTAGTCGGCGCCGAGCTCTCGCGCGACCTCCAGGCGTGCGCGATCCTTCGAGGTGCCGGTGACGATAATGAGCGCAGTCCCCGCCTGCTTGCAGATCACGGTCTGCGACAGGCCCTGCTGGCCGGGGCCTTGAATGAGCACACGGGAATTGTAGCCGACGCCGCCATCGAACAGCGACCATTCCACCCCGTTCGCCATCGGCGTCACCAGCCCAGCCAATTCCGGGGTGACACCTTTGGGCACGTGATGCACGACGGCGTTCCAGGGAAGATAAATATAGTGGGCAAAGCC
>DASQXF010000535.1:0-8974 GCA_035639895.1 Xanthobacteraceae bacterium | reverse complement strand
TTCTTCCGTACGTTCCTGTACCCGCCGCTCAAGCGATTCATTGGCGCGCTCGAGTTCCTCCGCAGCCTTCACGCTTGGGGTGATATCGGTAAAGGTAGTCACGATCCCACCGTCAGGCATTGGATTTGCACGTACTTCCATGACCAGGTCACGGTCCGCAAAACGCTCCAGGAACGGTTCGCTGTTGCTCACATATCGCGCGAGCCGCTCGCGCACGAGCCCGTCAGCCGTCTCTTTATCGGAGCTGCTCCGCTCGGCGTGGAAGCGCAGGATGTGGTCGAGCGCGGTGCCGACCCGGGTGAGCTGCGGCGGCAATGCGAGGATTTCACCGAATTGGCGATTCCAGCAGACGAGGTGCAGATCCTTGTCGAACACCGCGATGCCTTGCCGCACATGGTCGAGCGCGGTCTGCAGGATCTCGCGATTGTAATGAATGGCGGCGTTGGCGTCGTCGAGCAGCTTGAGCGCCGCCTTGGTCGATACCGTGCGCTTGCGCAGCAGGAGTGATAGCACGAGACGGGATGATGCCGCACCGATCGCCGACGCGAGCAGATGCTCGGCGTAGCGCAGGAGCTGGAAGTCTGCCTCGCCCTTGGGGTCAATGCTGATACCGCGGGTCAGAGCATAGCTGTCGAAGGAACTGCGTGTGCGCTCCTCGCCAAGATAGCGCGACACGGTCGTCGTCAGCTCTTCGACCGTGACGGAGGAGCGCCACAGCCGGAAGCTCGGCGCCATCGGCGCCAGGTCGGAGGGAACGAACAAGTCGGCCTGCAGTCGTTCGATCGAAGTCGGCGCGCGGCCGAGCGAGAGAACCACATAGGCGAGGACGTTGAGCGACAGGCTCCAGATCACGCCGTGAGCGAGCGGCGGCAGATCGAGCCCGATGAGCGCGTGCGGGCGCAGCAGCGCGATCCCCCAAGGCCCATGCGATAACAGGCTTTCATTCACGATACCGACGGCCGCCAGACTCGGCAACAACAGCGTGTAGGCCCAGGCTAAGATTCCGACCGTCATTCCCGCCAACGCGCCGCGTGCGGTGCCCCGGCGCCAAATCAGTCCGCCGAAAAAAGCCAGCGCGAGCTGCGCAACCGCCGCAAATGATAGCAACCCGATCGAGGCAAGCTGTGCATCGCCCGCCAAGCGGTAATAGACATAGGCTAGAAACAGGATGACGAAGATCGCCATTCGCCGCACGGCAAGCAGCAAACCGCCGACGTTGCCGTGGCCGGTGATCAGTGCCTCACGGCGCTGCAGCACGAGCGGCATCAAAATGTCGTTCGAGACCATGATGGCGAGCGCAACCGATTCCACGATCACCATCGCGGTCGCGGCCGAAAGACCGCCGACGAACGCGGCAATCGTAAACAGGTCGGAATGCGCGGCGAGCGGCAAGGCGAGCACGAACATGTCGCTGTCGACCTGGCCGGGGCTGAACGTCAGCAGCCCCGCCAATGCGATCGGCACAACGAATAGATTGATAAGAACCAGGTAGAGCGGGAACAGCCAGGCGGCGCGCCTGATCTCGGCCTCGCTGTTGTTCTCGACCACGGTGACATGGAATTGACGCGGCAGCAAAACGATGGCGAACAGCGACAACAGTGTCATTGCCAGCAGCGTGCCTGGCACTGGCTCGCGACTGAACACGGCAGCGGTATCGGGCCGCTCCAGTGCTTGAGCAAAAAGCGAGAGCGGGCCTTCGAACATCCAGAAAGTGACGAATACGCCGACGCCGACAAAGGCCACGAGCTTGACGATCGACTCCGTGGCGATCGCCAGCATCAATCCGTCCTGATGCTCGGTAGCGTCGATATGCCGCGTGCCGAACAGGACGGCGAAGATCGCCATCGCGATCGCGACGTAGAGGGCAATATCGCCCAGGACCGGCTGCATCGCTTCGTGCGCCGGTCCGGCCTGCGCGAGGATCGTGGTCAGCGAAGCTGAGACCGCCTTGAGCTGAAGGGCGATGTACGGAATCGTCCCGATGATCGCGATCAGCGCCACGGTGGCCGCGACGGTTTGGGCCTTGCCGTAGCGGGCGGCAATGAAGTCGGCGATCGACGTGATGTTCTGCGCCTTGGCCAGCCGCACGATGCGCATGACGAGCGGCGAGCCCAGCCCGATCAAGAGCATCGGGCCGATGTAAATAGTCAAAAAATCGAACCCGGTGCGCGAGGCGAGTCCGACCGAGCCGAAGAAGGTCCACGACGTGCAGTAGATCGCCAGCGAGAGCGGATAGATGCACTGCCGCCAGCCGCCTTCACGACCAAACCGGCGGGTTCGATCCCCGTAGCTTGCGACCACGAATAGGAGGCCGATGTAGCCGAGCGCAACGGCGATAACGATCCAGCCTTGCAGCATAATGGCGGTCCGTGGGCGCCAAGCGCGCCGCAGCGCCATTCTACTGCACGAGGGGCAGAGCGAGAATATGGGCTGCCCGTGAGGGCGTGCCCTCAATCATGCGGCCGGCACGATGCCGGCCGGATGCGAGTTCACCGAGGGAAGTTAGCAAGCCGGCAGCGTCGGATTACTCGGCAGCGAGCGCCCGCTCCCTGAGCGGCAGCGCGAGCCGCTCCCACACCTCCAGCAGAGCCTCGGCCAGCGCATCAATCAATGCGTCCTCATGATAAGGCGTAGGCGTGATGCGCAGTCGCTCGGTCCCCTTCGGCACGGTTGGATAGTTGATCGGCTGAATGTAGATGCCGTGCTCCGCGAGCAGGAAATCGGTCGCCTGCTTGCACTTTTCCGGATCGCCCACGAATACTGGCACGATGTGGGTGTCGTTCGGCATCACCGGCAGCCCGGCTGCGTTGAGTACTGCCTTGACGCGCGCGGCGCGCTCCTGATGGCGCTCCCGCTCGAAACTCGAGGTCTTGAGATGGCGAATCGCGGCCGCGGCGGCGGCGCAGATCGGCGGCGGAAGCGCGGTGGTGAAGATGAACCCCGGCGCATAGCTGCGCACCGCGTCGCAGAGCGCCGCGCTCGCGGTGATATAGCCGCCGAGACAGCCGAAGGCCTTGGCCAGGGTGCCCTCGATCACATCGATGCGCGCCATTGCCCCTTGGTGCTCCGCCTGTCCGCCACCGCGCGGCCCGTACATGCCGACTGCGTGCACCTCGTCGGCATAAGTCATGGCGCGGTAGCGCTCGGCGAGGTCGCAGATGCGGTTGATCGGCGCCACATCGCCGTCCATCGAGTATAGCGTCTCGAAAACGATCAGCTTGGGCCGGTCCGGATCGGCCGATCGCAACAGTTCCTCGAGATGCGCCATGTCGTTGTGGCGAAAGATCCGCTTCTCGCATTTCGACTGCCGCACCCCTTCGATCATCGAGTTGTGGTTCAACGCATCGGAGAGGATGAGGCAGTTCGGCATCAGCTTGGCGATGGTCGAGATACCAGTTTCGTTGGACACGTAACCCGAAGTGAAAACGAGGGCCGCCTCCTTGCGATGGAGATCGGCGAGCTCACGCTCGAGATCGACCAGCGGATGATTGGTCCCGGCGATGTTGCGCGTGCCGCCGGCACCCGTGCCCATGCGGGTTGCAGTTTCGACCATCGCCCCGATCACTTTGGGATGCTGGCCCATGCCGAGATAGTCGTTGGAGCACCACACGATGACGTCGCGCGGTCCTTGCGGGGAGTGCCAGGTCGCGCGCGGAAAGCGCCCGGCAAGCCGTTCGAGATCGGCAAAGACACGGTAGCGGCGTTCGTCCCTGAGCCGGCCAAGGGCGTCTGCAAAATAGGCGTCGTAATCCATGGATCGCTCGATGTCTCGATAGGCCGGCGTTTTTGGAACCCTCCCAAATTAGAGGCGTTCCAGGGCGCTTGTCGAGGTGGTAATTCGCCCGCAGCCTGAATGGATCAGTCAGAAATTGATGCGGATTGCTGTAAACTGTTGCGTATTGCCGCCATGGCCGGCGGGCCGAGCGGGCGCGGCCAAGCGGGGGTGCCTGACGAGGATGTAGAGTGAGCGAACACACGCACGGGTTGGAGCACGGTCTTACCAATTACGGCGACCGCGATTTTTCGCTCTACTTGCGGCGCTCCTTCGCGCAGTCCATGGGTTACTCGCGAGCGCTGCTGAGCAAACACGTCGTGGGCATCGCCTATACGCCCTCCGGATTCAATAATTGCCACCGTCACTTCCCGGAACTGCTGGACGCGGTCAAGCGGGGTGTGCTCGCTGCCGGCGCGCTTCCGGTCGCCTTTCCCACCATCTCGCTCGGCGAGGTGTTTCTCAGCCCGACCAGTCTGAAATACCGCAACCTGATGTCGATCGATACCGAGGAAATGATCCGGGCGCAGCCGATGGATGCGGTCGTGCTCATGGGCGGGTGCGACAAGACCGTCCCGGCGCAGCTCATGGGCGCGGTATCGGCGGGCCGGCCGGCGGTCATGCTGGTGGCAGGCCCGATGATGACCGGCCGTTACCGTGGTGAGCGGCTCGGCGCCTGCACCGATTGCCGCCGCTTTTGGGCGCGCTACCGGGCCGGCGAGGTTGCCGAAGCGGAGATCTCGCAGGTCGAAGGCCAGCTCGCGGTCACCGCCGGCACGTGCGCGGTGATGGGCACCGCCTCCACCATGGCCTGCATTGCCGAAGCACTTGGCCTTATTTTGCCGGGCAGCGCTGCGATTCCGGCAGTGCACGCCGATCGCTTGCGCGCGGCGGAAGCGACCGGCGCCGCGGCCGTGCGGTTGATCGGCTCGGAGCGCACCCCGGATCGCATCGTCAACGCCAAGTCGGTCGAGAATGCCCTGCGTGCTCTTCTCGCGCTCGGCGGCTCGACCAATGCCGTGATCCACCTCACCGCGATCGCCGGGCGCGCCGGCGTGAAAGTTTCGCTCGATGATCTCAATCGGCTCTCGGATTCGACCCCGGTGCTGGTCAATCTCAAGCCGGTGGGCAACGGCTATATGGAGGATTTTTTCGCCGCTGGGGGGATGGGCGCGCTTCTGCGCGAGCTCAAGCCGCTGCTTCATCTCGATTGCATGACCGTGACCGGCGAGACCCTGGGCGAGCGTCTTGCATCCGATGCCGCCGCTTACGTCGATCGCTCGATCATTGCGGAACGCGAGAAGCCTTTCGAGCACCACGGAGGACTGGTTGCCCTGTTCGGCAATCTCGCTCCCAAGGGCGCCATCCTGAAGCGCTCGGCAGCCGATGCAAAACTGTTCGAACACGAAGGCAGGGCGATCGTCTTCTCCTCGCTCGGCGATCTTGCCGCACGCATCGACGACCCCGCCCTCGACGTGACGCCGCAGGACGTGCTCGTGCTGCAGAACGCCGGCCCCAATGCTAGCGAATGCATGCCGGAGGCAGGGTATCTGCCGATCCCGAAGAAACTCGCGCAGTGCGGGGTCAAGGACATGATCCGTATGTCCGATGCGCGCATGAGCGGTACGGCCTATGGCACTATCGTGCTGCATGTCACGCCGGATGCGGCCTCCGGCGGGCCGCTCGGGCTCGTGCGCAGTGGCGATCGCATCCGCCTATCGGTCAAGCAGCGCCGCATCGACCTCCTGCTCGACAACGCCGAACTGAAAGCGCGCGCGGCCGCGCTGAAACCCGTGCCGATGCAACCCGCGCGGGGCTATGCCAAGCTCTATGCCCAGGAGATTCTCGGTGCGGATGAGGGCTGCGACTTCGCCTTCCTGCGGCCGCCAATAGGATGACGGGACGGGATGTGCATCAAGCTACTTGTCTGGCATGTCGTGCGGCGCGCCCGAGATGGTCCGAACGCCTCGCGGAGGGCCACGGTGGTGAGCTGCTGAGCAGTTTGGATATTACTCGGAGGAAGACCGATGGCGGTCGAGAGCATCTTCTATTCGGCGTCCGGCCAGAGTTGTCGCGGTGCGCTGGTATGGGATGAAAGCGTCAAGGCCACGCGGCCGCTGCTTCTGATGGCGCCCAATTGGCGCGGCGTCATCAAGCCGGCGATCGAAACCGGCCAGATGCTGGCGAACGAAGGTTATGTCGTCTTCGTCGCGGACATGTTCGGCGAAGGCAACGGACCGGTCGGAACCGAGAACCCCATGGAATTTCTGCGGCCGTTCATGTCGGATGTGGCGGGAATGCGCCGGCGCATCGCCGCCGCACTGGACACGCTGACGCGCGAGGCCGACCGGCGGGCCATCGGCGACATCAACCGGCGGGCGGCCATAGGCTACTGTTTCGGCGGGCTCAATGTTCTCGATTTGGCTCGCATCGGCGCCGATGTGCAGGCGGTCGTGTCCATGCACGGAACGCTGGCGACGCCGCAACCCGCCAAGCGCGGCGACATCAAGGCGGCGGTGCTCGCCGTGCACGGCGCCGCCGATCCGGTCGCGCCGAAGGCCGAGCGGGACGCGTTCGAGACGGAGATGACGGAGGCCGGAGCGTGCTGGGCGCTGCTCACGTTCGGCGACATATGCCATGCCTTCACGGACCCGCAGGCCAACACGGCGGGCGTCGCGGTCTACGATGAGCCCGCCACCCGGCACGGCTATGCGCTCGCCCATGCCTTCATCGCCGATGCCTTCGCCGGCCGGCGGCACGGTTGCCCCGCGCTGCAGCCGGCATGATAATCTCATCACAAGTCCCCACGAGCGGAGCCTCCGATGCATACGCTGTCCATTCCCCAATCGGTCGTTGACCGTGTCATCGCGCGGCGCGGCCGCGAGCACATCTACGAAAATCTCGATCCCGCCAGGACCGCCCTAGTCGTGGTCGACATGCAGAATGCCTTCATGCTGCCGGAGGTGGCGCATGCGCTCTGCCCCATGGCGGAAAAGATCGTGCCGAACATCAATCGTCTCGCGCGCGCGGTGCGCGAAACCGGCGGAACAGTGGTCTGGATCAGGACCGCCTGCACGGAGGACGCGCTGCAGACCTGGTCGACCTATTTCGAAATGGCGACGCCGGAAAACGCCGCAAAGCGGGCGCAAGCGCTCACGCCGGGCAGCAAAGGACACGAGCTGTGGGCCACGCTCGATGTGCGCGCGGAGGACCTCATCGTCGAGAAAAATCGGTTCAGCGCCTTCATTCAGGGCTCGTCGAATCTCGCCGAGATCCTGCGCCAGCGCGGCCTCGACACAATACTCGTCACCGGCACGGTGACCAACGTGTGCTGCGAGTCGACCGCGCGCGACGCCATGATGCTCAACTTCAAGACGATCATGGTCACCGACGGCAACGCCGCAGTGACCGACGAGGACCACAACGCGTCGCTGTGCGCATTCTACCTCATGTTCGGCGACATCATGTCGACCGACATGCTGATCGGCTGTCTCGCCCGCAATGCCCGCAGCAATCTGGTGGCGGCCGAGTAGCAGCAGCGCAGATCGCTGTGCGGGATGGAGCCGGCGCGACACAGTGTGGCTCCTGCGCCGCAGCCCGCGGACATCATTGCCCGCGCCCGCGCATTGATTCCGACGCTCCTCGAGCGCTCGCGCGAAGCCAGACGCCGCCGCAGCATCCCGGATGAGACCATCGCCGACATGCAGCGCGCGGGATTTTTCCGCGTGCTGCAGCCCAAGCGCTGGGGCGGCTACGAGATGGACCTGCACACCTTTTACGACGTCGAGCTTGCGCTCGCCGAAGGCGACATGTCGACGGCGTGGATTTACGGCGTATCCGGGGTGCACCCCTGGTTCATGGCGCTGCTCGATGATCGTGCGGCGCAAGAGGTTTGGGGCGAGGATGCATCCGTTCTGATCTGCTCCTCGCTGATGCCCGCCGGCAAAGCGACGGCGGTCGACGGCGGTTACCGCCTGAGCGGGCGCTGGCGCTATGCGAGTTGCTGCGTCCATTGCGACTGGGCGCTGCTCGGCGCGATGCTCGCAAGCGGTGAGGGCGGAGCGCCCGAGGGCCGCATCTTCCTCGTGCCGCGCCCGGACTATACCAGCGTCGACACCTGGGACGTGTCCGGCCTGCAGGCCACCGGAAGCTGGGACATCATCGTGGAGGATGCCTTCGTCCCGGCCTATCGCTCGCAAAGCCTGCTCGACAATTTCCGGCTCAAGGGTCCCGGCCAGGAGCTCAACACGTCGAGCCTCTACCGATTGCCGTTCGGCCAGATTTTCGTGCGTGGGATATCGACCGCCGCGCTCGGTGCGCTGCAAGGCATGCTCAACGCATTCATGGACTACGGCAAGACCCGTTTTACGCGCGCGGGCGGACGATCGACGGAAAATCCCTTCGTTCAGCTCGTCTGCGCCGAGACCGCGGCGGCGATCGACGAGATGACCAACACGCTCCATCGCAACCTGCGAAATTTGCATGCTTACGCCCGAGCCGGGGAAACGCCGCCACTCGAGGAGCGACTGCGCTACAAATTCCAATCGACGGAGGTCACCGAGCGCTGCACACTGCTCGCGGCGCGCATTTTCAAGGCGACCGGAGCTGCCGGGCTCTCCGACGATATGCCTTTTGGCGGAATTTTCGCCGATCTCATGGCCGGTCGGCAGCACATTTCCAATCAATACGAATATGTCGGCAGCAGCTGGGGCGCGGTGATGTTCGGCCTCGAGAACAAGGATTTGATGCTTTAGTTTGAATCTTCTTTGTTACGATGTACTAAGGCTGCGTAAGTCCCGCCGTCTACGGGCGGCCCGCCGCGCATTTCCAAGCGGCGCTGAAGGGAGTTCGACTGGTCCCGTTGACCACTGACCGAGCGCCAATGGGGTTGCGCAGTGCGGTAGGGTCACTGCTTGAAAGAGACGCCCCGTGTCACCACCCCACCTTGGAAATTGGACACTTGGGGGGTGGCGCACGTTTCCTTGGAAATAACGGCCGCCTTCCCAGATTCCACCAGTACGCTAGCTGTTGAAACTGTAACGCGGGCGGGCCCGGTCATCGTCACAAATCGCTGTAGCCCGTGGTGGCAGACCTGCAGCTCGCTGTTTGCCATCAAATCAAGTCTCGCCCGGTCGCCGATGATGGAGGCAGTGTCCAGCAGGCTCGGGGTTCCGCGGACCGAGGCAAGGACGCGTCCGCTCA
>DASQXF010000534.1:0-3479 GCA_035639895.1 Xanthobacteraceae bacterium | reverse complement strand
CTCCCTTGGCTCCGGCGCTGCTGTCCCCATCGCGCTGGCGTTTCCCGCATTGTGGAGCCGGGCGTGAGCTTTGCAAGTCGCGCGAGTTACACAACTCGGCCATGCGGCTAGAGGCTGGCGCGCGACGTCGCCCTGCGGTTTGATCGCCCGCTTTCCGAATCCTCCCTGTCACGACCTCCCACCGTGATCGCCGATCCCCTGTTCTACCTGCTCGCCGTCGTGGCGGTGATCCTGCTGGGCCTCTCGAAAGGCGGTTTCTTCGGCCTGGGCGTGATGGCGCTGCCATTGATGTCGCTGTTCGTGCCGCCACTGCAGGCGGCCGCGATTATCCTGCCCGTCGTGCTGGCCCAGGACGCGCTGACGGTGTGGACCTATCGGCGGGATTGGAGCGCGTGGAATTTGAAGATCATGATTCCGAGCATGGCGGCGGGCATTGCCGCCGCCGGGCTGTTCGCGGCCTCGCTCACCGCCGCCCATATCCGATTGGTGATCGGCATCATCGCAGGCATGTTCGTGCTGCGCCATTGGCTCGGTGCGCGGTTCGACCGGCTCGCGACCCGACCCGACATGCTTACGGGCGTGATCTGGGGAGCAGTCGGCGGCTTCACCACCATGCTGGCCAATGCCGGCGGCCCGCCCTGGCAGATACATCTGCTGCCCCAGCGGCTCGACAAGTTCACCTATGTGGGAACCTTCACCATGCTGTTCGCCGCCAGCAATCTGATGAAAATTCCGGCCTACGGCGCGCTCGGCCAATTAACCGGCGAAAATCTCTTGATCGGCACGGTCCTGCTGCCGCTGGCCGTGATCGCCAACTACGCGGGAATTTGGCTGGTGCGGCGGACACCGACTGAGCTCTTCTTTCGCATAGTCTATGTGCTGATGTTCCTGATCGCGATCGAGTTGATCCGCAGCGGGCTTGTCGAAATGCTGCACGCGTAAGCACGGGCGATGCCCCCATGCGCAAAACCGCTGGCACTGGCCGCGAGTCTCCGCTTTAAGTCCCGCGGACGCCACCCGCCTGCATGATCATCATCACCGATCCGCTGTTCTATGTGCTTGCTGTGCCGGCCATCACTGCGCTCGGGCTCGGCAAGGGTGGCTTTGCGGGCGTCGGCATGATCTCGACCCCGTTGCTTGCGCTCACCGTGCCGCCGTTGCAGGCAGCCGCGATCCTGCTGCCGATCCTGCTCTGCCAGGACGCGATCTCGGTGTGGGCGTATCGTCACCGGTGGAGCGCCTGGAACCTCAAGGTGCTGTTGCCCGGCGCGGTGATCGGCGTGGGCGCAGCGTGGCTGTTCGCAGCCTACGTGCCTAACGCCTATGTGGAGATCGTCGTTGGCGTGACCGGCGTCTGTTTTGCGCTCTACAACTGGTTCGGCAAGCTACCGACGCAGCCGCAGCGGCCCAGCGTGGCGGCCGGGATGTTCTGGGGCTCGCTCGCGGGCTTCACCTCGACCATCATCCAGGTCGGTGCTCCGCCCTATCAGGTACACATCCTGCCGCAGCGGCTCGACAAGCTCACGCTCATCGGCACGACCATTATCTTCTTTGCGCTGATAAACGTCATGAAGCTCGTGCCCTATTCCGCGCTCGGGCAGTTCTCGCCGCTCACCTTGGCGACCTCGCTCGTGCTCTTGCCGTTCGCGGTCGCCGCCAATTTTCTCGGCCTGTGGCTTGCGCGTCGGACTCCGACCGAGCTGTTCTACCGGATCACATATCTGCTAATGTTTCTCATCTCGCTGGCTTTGATCTGGCAAGGCGGCAGCGTCATTCGCGGGGCCCCGTCATAATAGCTTCTCGCAGCCGGCGTAAGCATTAGGCGCTTGATGCTGCGGCGCGAGGTTGCGCGGAGCGCCCCATGACGAAAATCATCGCCGCCGCAATCGTTGGTTCGGTTCTAGCTTCGCCGGCGGGTGCCTTCGACCTGCAGGGCCATCGCGGTGCGCGCGGTTTGGCACCGGAAAACACCCTCGAAGCTTTCCGAACGGCGTTGTCCATCGGAGTGACCACGCTCGAGCTCGATCTCGCCATGACCAGCGACGGCGTTCTCGTCGTCAGCCACGACAGCCGTCTCAACCCCGACCACACGCGGGGGCCGGACGGCAAATTTCTCGACGCCGAGGGATCCGCGATCCGCTCGCTCACATTGGCGCAGGTGCAACGCTATGACGTGGGACGCTTGAAACCCGGCACCGCCCTTGCCGCAACCTTTCCAGAGCAAAGGGGCACGGATGGCGTCCGCATCCCGACATTGATGGAGGTGTTCGATCTGGTGCGGCGGGCGAACGCCCCCAACATCCGCTTCAATATCGAAACCAAATTGACGCCGATCTCGGGCGCCGACACGCCGGATCCGGAGACGTTCGCCGCTGCCACGGTGAGGGCGGTGCGCGAGGCGGAGCTTACCGCGCGGGTCGGCATTCAATCCTTCGATTGGCGCACGCTTGCGATCGTGCGCCGCATTGCGCCGGAGATCGAGCGCGTCTGCCTAAGCATCGATGGTGGCAGCGGCGATACCCTGCAGCGCGGCCAGCCGGGGCCGTCGCCATGGACGGCGGGGCTGGACATCGATGATTTTGCCGGTTCGGCACCACAGCTGGTGGTCGCAGCCGGCTGCTCGGTCTGGTCGCCCAATTATCGCAACCTGACTGCGCCGTCGCTTGCGGAAGCAAAGGCGCTCGGGCTCAAGGTCATTCCCTGGACCGTCAACGAGCGCGCCGATATGGAACGCGTGCTCCGCATGGGCGTCGCCGGCATTATCACGGACTATCCGAACCGCTTGCGCGCGGTGATGGCGGAGAACGACATCCCACTGCCACCGCCCGTTCCCGTCCCCTGAAACACGCTCCGTCGATCCTCGTGGATTGATCGGCAGGCTTGCCGTTCGTAAGCTGACGGCGGCAGGCCAGCCATGACGCCCTACGACATCGATCTCGACCGCAATCCGGCGAACTTCCAGCCGCTCACCCCGCTCTCGTTCCTGGAGCGCTCGGCCGCCGTCTTTCCCGACCACACCGCGGTCATTCATGGGGCCTTGCGGCGCAGTTACGCCGACTTCTACGCGCGCTCGCGGCGCCTCGCGTCATCGTTGGCCAAGCGCGGCATCAAACGCGGCGATACGATCTCGGCACTGCTCGCCAATACGCCGGCGATGCTCGAATGTCACTACGGCGTGCCCATGGCCGCCGCCGTGCTCAACACCATCAACACGCGGCTCGACGGTCCCGTCGTCGCGTTCCAGCTCGATCACGCGGAAGCCAAGGTGCTCATCGTCGACCGCGAGTTCTCCAAGCTCGCGAAGGAGGCGCTCGCTCTCGCCAAGGTCAAGCCGCTGGTCATCGATTACGACGACTCCGAGTTTACCGGCGCGGGCGATCGAGTGGGCGCGATCGATTACGAGGATTTCATCGCGTCAGGTGACCCCGATTTCGCGTGGAAAATGCCCGAGGACGAATGGGACGCCATCGCGCTCAACT
>DASQXF010000533.1:0-4983 GCA_035639895.1 Xanthobacteraceae bacterium | reverse complement strand
CCGCCGTCTCGGCCGGGCCGCGGGTGACCACGCCGAACGATCATAAGGCGACTCACCACCGGTAGGATGGGCATGGCGCGCAGCGTCCACATGCAGGAGACGTTCGTACGCGCGTGTTTGTCCATACTCGCCTTCGCTGATTGATTTGCACGCGCTTCAGTTCATGCCGATCCGCGACATTAAGTGCTCGCGATGTGTCTTCGCGTAATTCGACAGGTCGGGTAGCATGACCGCGCTATCCGGTCCGTTCCCAGTCCGGGCGTTGCGGGCATTTTCAGAGGGAAACGCCATGAACTTTCCTCGGAGACGATTTCTGCACTTGGCGGCGGGCGCTGCCGCGCTCCCGCTCGTTTCCACGGCGTGGGCGCAAGCCTACCCGGCTCGTACGATCACGCTGATCGTGCCGTTTCCGCCGGGCGGAAGCACCGACGTCGCCGCGCGCATCGTCGCGGACCACATGTCGCGCACTCTCGGCCAGCAGATTATCGTGCAGAACGTCTCGGGTGCCGGCGGCACCACCGGTTCGACCCGGGCGATGCAGGCCGATCCGGACGGTTACACCATCCTGATGGGGCAGATGGGGACGCATGCCGCTTCGGTCGCGCTCTATCCGAATCTGGCATACAAGCCCGATGTCGATTTCGCGCCGATCGGCATGGTCACGGCGTTTCCGTTGCTTATCGCGGCAAGAAAGGACCTTCCACCAAAGGACCTCAAGGAATTCGTCGCCTACCTCAAGGCGAACGACAGCACGCTCAATCAGGCGCATGCCGGCGTCGGCTCGATCTTCTTCACCACCTGCCTGCTGCTCAATTCGATCATCGGCGTGAAGCCGACGCTCGTGCCGTTTAACGGCGGCGCGCCGGCCATGAATGCGTTGGTGGGTGGTCAGGTCGACTACATGTGCGCTGATATCATAACCGGCGGCACGCATCTCGAGGCTGGACGAATCAAGGTTTATGCGATCGCGTCGGCCGAGCGGAATCCGGCGCTGGCGAGCGTGCCCACGACCACCGAAGCCGGGTTACCCGAATTCCAGGCATCCGCCTGGAACGGCCTGTTCGCGCCCAAGGCGACGCCGAAGCTGATCATCGACAAGCTCGTCGATGCGCTCGACAAAGCGCTCGACGACGACGCTACGCGCAAGCGCATGCTCGTTCTCGGCTGCGACATTCCCGACAAGGCCAAGCGGGGTCCGCAGCCGTTTCTCGCGCTCGTCAAGAGCGAGATCGCGCGCTGGACGCCGATCATCCAGGCCGCAAACGTCAAAGTGGATTAGTCGCGCCTGGGCGGTCGATCAGCCGGACAAGTCGAGACGGTAGAACCGCGTTGCAGTGCCGGAAAACAGATCGGCCTTCTCGGCATCGCTCGCGCCCTTCGCTAGCAGCTTGCACGCGTTCCAGAACACCGGATAGCTGTAGGAGCCCTTGTCGACGGGAAAGTTGCTCTCGAACATGCATCGCGACGGGGAGAACGCATCGATGCAGGTCTCGATATAAGGACGCCACGTATTTGCCAACGCCTCCGAAGATGGGGGCTCGGGCTGCTCGTGGAAGCCGAAGCCACCCAGGCGCATGCCTAGCCCGCCGAGCTTGACGTAGACGTTCGGACAGGCGGCGAGCGCCTTGATCGACCCGGCCCAGCCAGGAAAGACTTCTTTGTGCTTGCCGGCATAGGCGCGGATTCCAATCGGACCGCCGACGTGGTCGAGCACGATCTTCGCATCCGGGAAGGCGCGCGCGAGATCGCGCAGTTCGTCGATCTGCGGATGATAGAGCCAGGCGTCGAAGGATAAGCCCAACCGGGCGAGTACGGCGAAGCCTTCCCGAAATTTGCCATCCGCCAAAAGGCCTCGCGGCGGGTTATAGGCGGGATTGCGGATCGAATCGTCGGCGTCCCAGGCGCTGCTGTGACGAATCCCGCGAAAGCGGTCGCCGCCCGCGCGGATGTGCGCGGCAAGCACCGGCTCCACCCTGCTGCCCAAAGTTAGATCCGCATGGCCGACAATGCCGGCGCAATGCCTGGTCTTGCCGTAGATGCCGCTCGCGCTCATGGCGGCGACGCCATTGACGAACTCGGTTTCGCCCACGGGCCGCATCTCTACCGGTCCTGTGGCGCGCGTCATTGCCCGCGCCTGCACGAACACGGTGGCGACGATGTTGTGTCCGCTCGCCGTGTCGGCCAGCAATTCATCGAGCAGATAGCGCCAGTCCGGCCGGTCCCACAGATGGTGGTGGGGATCGACGATCGGCAGATCGGGCTCGAGGATCGGCTCCTTGCGCCGATCGAGCCAATCTTGGCGGATGGGAAGATAGTAGGGGCTGGGGGCGGACGCACTCGACACCACGGGCTCCTCCACTGGAACGCGCGTGGTCTATAGCACGATGGTGCGGGATTGCCCCGCGCAGCTCGTCCTAGCGCCCGACGCGAGCCGGCTTAGGCCGGCTATTCGATCACCTGGTCAGCGCGGCCGGAGAGCGCGAGGGGGAAGGTAACGCCGAGGGCTTTAGCGGTCTTGAGGTTGATCACAAGCTCGACTTTCGTGACCTGCTGCACCGGCAGATCGGCAGGCTTGCCGCCCTTGAGGATGCGTCCGGTATAGATACCCGCTTGACGGTGCGATTCAATGAAGCTGCCTCCGTAGCTCATGAGCCCGCCGGCGAGCGCGAAGTCGCGCGACTGTTGGATCGCGGGCAGCGCGTGGCGCGTGGTGAGCGCCGCAAGCTGTTCGCTATGCGTGGCAAAGAACGTGTCGGAGGCGACGACGAGGCCCTTGGGCCGCAACTGGAGCAGGGTGGCGAACACCTTGTCGAAGTCGCCTTGAGTACTGGCGTGCAGGACATGAAGCTGCAACTCAAGGGTACGCGCTGCTTGCTGCAGCTGCTTGAGTTGCGAATCGGCAGTGGGACTGGTCGGGTTGAGGAGAACGGCGACAAGCATGCCCGTGGGAATCGCCTCGTGCAGAATTTCCAACCGCTTCGGCGTGACCTCCACGTTCAGGCTCGATACTCCGGTGAGATTACCGCCCGGCCGGGCCAGGCTGGCAACGAGGCCGATCGCGATCGGGTCGGCGCCCATCTCGAAAACGATCGGGATGCTCGTGGTGACGGATTTCGCCGCAAGCGCGGCGGGCGCACCTCCCGGCGCGACAATCACGGTCACCTGGCGAGCGACGAGGTCCGCCGCCAAGTCGAGTAATCGATCGTGCCGGCCGTCCGCCCAGCGAAATTCAATCGCGACGTTTCGGCCCTCCGCATAGCCGGCTTCGCCGAGACCTTCGCGGAAGGCTGCGACCCGGCTGGCAAACGCGGCAGGGGTTTGGGCGCCGAGATACCCCACCACCGGCATCGCCGGCTGCTGCGCTCGTGCGCCCCGCGGCCAAAAATTCGGTGCCGCGGCGGCGCCGGCCAAGGCGATGAACTCGCGGCGTCTCATGTAAAACATAGCGCTTCGTTTCCTCCCGGCGCGCCCGACCCGACGGGCGAGTATACCTCCGTGCCGCTGGGCCGGAACGTAGACCCCCAGAGGACGACCAGGAGAGCCAGGCTCAAATAGAGCAGAGCCGCAGCCATGTCGGGGCGCAATGCCGCGCGGTGGCCGCACGGTCAGCGGTCGCCCTCCGACCAACTTGCCTCGACGCCGAGGCCAAGTCGTTGGGACAAACCTGAATCGTTCTGAATCCGAGACGGCTATGGCGGCCCCGGTCGCGGCCTGACCGCGATCCCGGTCAGCCTGTCCCTCTCGACCGAGGCCGCCTAATTGGGGGTGCAGGCCAGGCTCGCCGCTTGCACTGATTCCACTGCGCGAGGTGCCTTCGGTTTCGCGGAGACGACAAGCATATTCCGTATAAGGTACGATAGCACGGTGACGCAGCCGCACATCAGCGAGGCACGCATGGCGATCAGTTCGAACTATCTCTTTGTGGTGAGCATGGATGTGGATCCCGACAAGGAGGCGCTGTTCAACGAGGTCTACGATACCGAGCACGTCCCCAATCTTCTCAAGGTGCCGGGCGTGCGCGCGGTGACGCGGATGGCGGGAGAGCCCTTTGTCGTGAGCATCGGCGGCGAGGAGAAGAAGGTCGCGCACGAGGGGGCGCGCTACAGCGCGATGTACGAGATCGATAGCCCTGACGTCCTCATCAGCCCGCAATGGGCCAAGGCGGTCGAAGACGGCCGCTGGCCGAGCCAGGTGCGGCCCTTCACCCACAACCGGCGGCACGCACTTTATAAGGTGCGGTAGCGTGCGTTCGTGAGCGTGAAATCAGTGCGAGCGGCGAACGGCGGCCTCTTCCCGCTTCGCGGGCGAAGGAGCGTACCGAGTACGGGGCGCCGCCCTGCTTCAAGGACAACGACGATCCTCTAACTCGGGCCCCAGATGAAACGTCACACCTTCATCGTCCCTCTCGGCGGCGCTGCCTGCGCCCTCGGGGTTGCTCTCCCGCTGGCCGTCTCGTCTGTTGCAATGGCGCAGGAATATCCCAGTCGGCCCATCAACGTGATCGTCTCGTTTCCCCCGGGCGGCAATACCGACATCATGGCGCGCGCGCTGCAGAACGAAATGTCCAAGGCGCTAGGCCAAACGATCGTGATCATCAATAAGCCGGGTGCGGCCGGCACGCTCGGCCTCGCGGAGCTGAGCCGAAGTGGGCCGGACGGCTACACCATTGCGCTGACCCCGAACAATCCACTCACGGCGCAGCCGCACGTGCAGAAGCTGCCTTACGCGATGGATAGTTTCCGCTATGTTTGCCTTACCTATTTCGCGCCCTATGTGTTGATCGCGGGCCCGCAGGCGCCGTTTAAGACGTTCGAAGAATTCGTCGGTTTCGCCAAGGCGAAGCCCGAAAACCTCGTCTATGGCCATGCGGGCCTCGCGAGCCAACCGCATCTCGGGATGCTCGCCGTGCTCAGGGCGATCGGTGCAGAGGGCCTCGGCGTGCCGTTCACCGGCGCGGGTCCGATGGCGCAGGCGCTGCTCAGC
>DASQXF010000532.1:0-7422 GCA_035639895.1 Xanthobacteraceae bacterium | reverse complement strand
GGGCGGGGCAAGGGGAGACACTCCGGAGCACAGGAACAAAGCGCAGAGCAGAAGCGGAAAGATGCCGCGACGGACAGGCCATACAAAGCCGCGCTCGACAGAATGGGCGACCAGCAGAAGCTCGATCCTTGGGCAAATATGCGGTGAGCAGGCGCTCGCAGCTTCGCGGTTGAGCGCAAGCGAAACCCATTATTGTTGCGCCGATCGCAAGGCAGCGCTGGTGCGCTGGCGCGTAGGCCAGCGCGTGCGGCGCACGATGGCGACGATCTCGTCGCGGCTGCAGGCAATCGCGCCGAGCGCGATCGCGCGCTGCCGCTCGTACGGGGTAAGATCATAGTGCGGGACGGAGGTCCGCGGCGGGCCTTGATATGAGGCGCGGTGAATGCCGAGTCTGGCGGCGAAACGATGCAACTCGTCGACGTTGTCGGCAAGCAGGTGCGCCCACTTGAGGCCCTGCCAGTGCCAAACCGCAGCATCGACGTAGACGCCGCCCCGACGCTCGCCCCCGCCGGCACTGACGCTGGCCGTGCCGCGAAATGCTCCCTGCCCGCCCATTGCACTGTCTTTCGCGATGGACGCTCCCGTCGGGTCATCTTGCATCGGCGCACCGAGGAATCTTCGTTGGGAACTTACCACGTGTCGGCCGGATGCAACGCCGTTTACCAGGAACCTTTCCTGCGCTTCGCCGTTGAGTCTGGTTGTGAACATAGGGCGGGGGCGCGGGTCAGTGCGTGTCATGGCTTCCCATCGGATGCGGAGCAGTTCCGGGGATGGGACGCAGGCGAGCCTGACTCCCAGGAGAACCGGTCCCATGAATCCGTCGGAAGAATTTCTCAGACATGCCGCCGATTGCCAGCGCATGGCCAAGTTCTCGCGCGACCCTGCGAGCAAGGCCACATGGAACCGCATGGCCGAGCGGTGGCTTCGCTGCGCGGAAACGTTCAATCGTCAGAGCGCGGCCGCAAAGCCTGTGCACCGTCACCGCAGGGGCGGCGCCGACCCGCACCCCTATCGGGAAGCCGGCTAAATCAGGCAGACGTAGAAGTCTCCCTGCGAAAGTAGGGAGCCAAGACCAGGTCATGGCTCCCCGCGTGCGTGGGGACGACCGCTCTCAGGGGGCCGGGCTAAGCCGCATTTGCGCCAGCACGGCGCGACCGAGCAGGCCGTAAGGGTTGGCCAGCGTCTCCAGCATCTCGAAGTGGTTGTAGCCCTCGCCGACTAGGAGCTCGACCGGTTTGCCGGCCGCCTTCACCGCCGCATAGAAGTCGCGGGTCTGGCGCTGGAACTCTGGCGTCTCGCAAGTGCCGTGCGCGAGGATGAGCGGCGTGTTGAGCTTGTCGATATGCCGCTGCGCGCTCAGCGCCGCTTCCATCTCGTCGGTGAACTTGACGTACTTCGAGCGCTTGGAGAGCCGCACGGGCTTGAGGTCATACATGCCGCTGCCGAGTAGCGCGCCCTTGAGGATATCGACCGGCAGATTTTCCTTGCGCCAATCGTGCGTCACCACGCAGCCGCCGATATGCGAGCCGGAGGAATGCGCGGTGAGATAAAGCCGAGCCGGGTCGCCGCCGAAAGTTCCGGCATTCTTGTAGACCCAGGCCACCGCGCGGCGCACCTGCTCGACCATCGGGAAGAGACTGCCGCCGGCATCGTCGACATTGGTGAAGTCGAGGACGACGTAATGCGCGCCGGCGCGCACGAACGGCTCGGCGAGGCATGCATAGTCGGCGGCGCGGTTGGCGCGCCAGGCCCCGCCGTGCACGAAAATATTGACCGGCGCGTTCGCGCGCTGAGTGCGGTAGATGTCGAGCTTCTCGATCTCGGTTTGCCCATAAGCGACGCGCTCGGGCGTGCCGATGGCGGCGCGGGCTCGCGCGCTGTTGGCGAGGCGGCGCTGGGTAACCTGCTCGCGGTTGGGTGCATAAACGATTTGGTCGTAGGCATCGTCGAGCGCTTGTTGGTCCATGTCGAGCCAAACGAGCGGTCCCTTGGCGCGCGGTGGCTGCGCGCGCACGGCAGCGCCCGCGACCGCCGCAGCGCCGGCGGCCGAGATCGCACCTCGAGAAATATTGTCATCGTGTTGCATAATCACGCACCGGGATGCTGAATATCATTGCGAAACCCTCTTATCGCGCCATCGGCATCTCGCTGCAAGCCGGGCAAAGCGCGTAGGCTGCGCTGCACCAGCCGTTCGTAGCTGCACGGAGTCCCCCATCCAATTCCTGTCGCCGCTCGAGATCGCCTATTGCTGCATCGTGATGGTTGCCTGCTATGCGCTGCGGGGCTCCACCGGTTTCGGCGCCTCCGCAGCGATGCCGCTGCTCGGCCTCGTCATCCCGATGAAGGTGTTGATCCCGGCGTGGACGCTGGTCGGACTCATCGCCAGTGTGACGCTGTTCGGCCGCGATCGCCATCATGTCGCCTGGCGCGAGATCGCGAAAATAGCGCCTACCTGCGTGGTCGGCGTCGTTGCAGGGGTTTACCTGTTCACAGTGCTCGACTCGTCCGCGCTCGCGCGCGGGCTTGGAATTCTGGTGGTGCTCTACGGGCTCCATTCGCTTTGGACGACGTTCCGTCCATTGCCACGGTGGAACGTGTCGACGCGCGTGGCGGCGCCCGTGGCCGGTCTATTCGGGGGCATCATCGGCACTGCGTTCGGCACCCTGGCCGGCGTGTTCTTCGCCATGTATTTCGACACCCTGCGCAAGGGCAAAGAGCAGTTCCGCGCCACCATGAACGCGATCCTGTTGGCGGTGGTCATCCTCCGCGGCGCAGGCTACTGGGCGGTCGGAGAATATGACCGCGACGTTCTCATCATCTCGGCCATTGCCCTGCCGCTGATGCTCGTGGGCATCTTCATCGGCAACCGCATCCACACCGGGCTGAGCGAACTTGTGTTCCGCCGGCTCGTCGGCGGCGCGCTCATCGCGAGCGGGGCGGCGCTGCTCGTGAAGAGTGGATAAAGGGGCGAAGTCCCCGATCGCTGTCATTTGCAGGTATCGGCGATCGCGGTCTCCATTTCCTTGATCGACTTGTCGAGCGACGAAAGCGAGACCCTGCGCTTGTTGCCCTCCAGGCACTCAGCCGCCACCGCGCGGAAGGCTCGCGTGGTGCCGAGATATTCGCCGCTCGCGCTGCAGAAAGCATTCTTGACCGAAGCCTTCTTCTTGTCGTCAGCCGGCTCGTTGGTCGCCTTCTTGATGTCGGCCATCGTCTGCTCGAGGGTTTTGGTGGCGACTAGTTGAACGTCCTCGAGCGCCTTGACCACCGTGTCGCAGTCCTCATCGGCGCGCGCAGGTCCTGCTAGTAGCAGCGCAGCCGCGAGCACCCCCGACCATAACTTCATTGCCGTTTCCTTTTTCTCATGTCCTGAAAATCCGTCGCCTGCGGGATGGCAACCGCGCTGGCGCGGCCGGGCTTATTCGCAATTCTTGTCGACTTGGGTTTGCAATTGCCGGATCGAGCGATCGAGGCCCGAGAGCGTCTGCGTGCGGTTGTCGCCTTCGTCGAGGCATTCGTCGACGACCACGCGGAAGGACTTGATGAGTCCGAGACCCTCGGCGAAGGCCGCGCACAGCGCAGCTGGATTGTCGCCGCCCTTGGCGGCGGGATCGGACTTGTCAATCAGAACCTTGACGCTCTTTGTCATCGCTTCGCATTCGTCGGCCTGTGCCGCCGCAGCGGCAAAGCCGAGCGCTGCTGCGATCATTACCGCAGCTCGCATGGCATTGCTGGTGATCATGCTGTCTCCTCAGCCCCGGCGCGCGCAGAATACCGATGACGGGCGGGACTGTCACGCCGAGCGCGAATGCGCGAGCGCAAAGTATCCGCCCGATGCGATCCGCGGTTTTAGGGGCTGGCGTGGTCGATGAATTTCTGCGGCGGCGCTTCGCCCCACTGCGAGACGAGTGCCTCTTCTGCCGGCACAAGATTCGAGCCATTGGCGAGGTTGAGCCGATCGCTGTCCGCCCAGTGCTCGTGCACACGGCCCCATGGATCGGCCCAGTAATCGTAGACTTGGCTGCCGAGCACGTGCCGGCCGATCCCCCACATGTGCTCGTATTTTCCAAACGATGCCAGGTAGTCGTGGCCCATGGCGACGTCGTCGATGTCGGAGACCTCGAACGAGAGGTGGTTGAGCCCGGTCTTGGGATGGTTGAGACAGAAGAACACGTGATGGTCGACATAGGTGTCGCCGCGGTCGCAGCGATTGAACGAGCCGATCAGGTTTTCCTTCTCGCCGGCGTAGACGTCGTCCGAGCAGATGAAGCCCAGCGTCTCGCGGAACCAGTCCACGGTCTCGCGGAATTTCGGCGTCATCATCACGCCGTGGCCGATGCGCTTGACGTGCGAGGGACCCTTGGGCAGCCGCATCAGCTCGCCCGCCCGCAACAGCGGATTCTCCCCGGTATTGAGCTTCTGTCGCTTGGTCGCAATCGGCGGCACCGTGGCGATGCCGTGCACGACCTCGATCTGATAACCGTTGGGCTCGGTGAGCCGCACCCGTTTGCCGCCGCCGGGCTCGTCGAGCGCCTCGATGCCCGATGCGCCGGGCGCCTTGGCGATCCGCTCGAGATCGTCCTCGCTCGCCGCGTAATAGGCAAAGCCGACGAATTTCGGTGCGCCCTTCTCGGTGACATGGATGTGGTGGGCAGGATCGGTGCCGCGCATGTAGAGCGCGGTGTTGGTGCGCTCGGCGCGCACCATCCCGAACCGCGTGAGGAACTCCTCCATCACGTCGAGGTCGGGAGCGCGAAGGCGGCCGTATGCGATGTCGGTTGTCTTGATCCATGCCATGCGCGTGTTCCTGCCTAACGAACCTCTCACCAAGCTTTGCACAAACAGATCACGTCGTCATCCGAGCACGACGTGTCCCGGGCGCAGCGCAGCATGAAGCGCAGCGGAATGATGCGCTGCAGACCCGGGATCGTTCCATTCCGTGGCCGTCCCGGATCAGCGGTGCACCGCTGCGCGCTGCACCGCGTCCGGGACACAGAAACGTTAGCCAAGGTTCAATTCCTGGAAGAAGTCGTTGCCCTTGTCGTCGATCACGATGAAGGCGGGAAAATCCTCCACCTCGATCCTCCAGATCGCCTCCATGCCGAGCTCGGGATATTCGACGGTCTCGACCTTCTTGATGCAGTGCTCGGCGAGATTCGCCGCCGCGCCGCCGATCGAGGCGAGATAAAAGCCGCCGTGCTTGCGGCAGGCTTCGCGCACCGCCGGCGAGCGGTTGCCCTTGGCCAGCATGACCAGCGACCCGCCCGCGGCCTGGAAGTCGTGCACGAAGGAATCCATTCGTCCCGCCGTGGTCGGGCCGAACGCACCCGAGGCGTAGCCCTGCGGCGTCTTCGCGGGACCCGCGTAATAGACCGGGTGGTTCTTGAAATAGTCGGGCAGCCCCTGCCCTCGCTCCAGCCGCTCGCGCAATTTGCCGTGCGCGAGATCGCGCGCCACGATCATCGGTCCGCTGAGCGAAAGCCGCGTCTTGATCGGATATTTGGAGAGTTGCGCGAGAATCTCCTGCATCGGCCGGCGCAGATCGATGCGCACGACCTCGCCGCCGAGTTTTTCGGCATCGACCTCGGGCAGATATTTCGCCGGGTTGTGCTCGAGCTCCTCGAGGTAGACGCCGTCGCGCGTGATCTTGCCGAGCGCCTGGCGGTCGGCCGCGCAAGAGACGCCGAGCCCGATGGGCAGCGAGGCGCCGTGGCGGGGCAGGCGGATCACCCGCACGTCGTGGCAGAAATATTTGCCGCCGAACTGGGCGCCCACCCCCAGCGACTGCGTGAGCCGATGCACCTCTTGTTCCATCTCGACGTCGCGGAAGGCGTGTCCGTCCTCGGAGCCGCGCGTCGGAAGGTCGTCTAGGTAGCGGCAGGAGGCAAGCTTCACCGTCTTCATGGTCAGTTCCGCCGACGTGCCGCCGATGACGATGGCGAGATGGTAGGGCGGACACGCGGCGGTGCCGAGCGTGAGCACCTTCTCCTTGAGGAACGCGATCAGGCGGTCACGGGTGAGAATCGAAGGGGTCGCCTGGAACAGGAACGATTTGTTGGCGGAGCCGCCACCCTTGGCGATGAACAGGAACTTGTATGCCTGATCGCTCTCGCCGGCGCCTTCGGCGTAGATCTCGACCTGCGCCGGCATATTCGACTTCGTGTTCTTCTCCTCGAACATGGAGATCGGCGCGAGCTGGGAATAGCGGAGGTTGCGCTTGAGATAGGCGTCACGCGCGCCCTCGGCGAGCGCCGCTTCGTCGTCGCCATCGGTGAAGACGAGGCGGCCCTTCTTGCCCATGATGATGGCGGTGCCGGTGTCCTGGCACATGGGCAGCACGCCGCCCGCCGCGATATTGGCGTTCTTGAGGAAGTCGTAGGCGACGAACTTGTCGTTGCCGCTCGCCTGCGGGTCTTCGACGATGGCGCGCAGCTGCGCCAGATGCCCCGGCCGCAGCAGATGGTTGATATCCGTAAACGCCGTCTCGGCGAGCATCCGCAGCGCCTCGCGTTCGATGACGACGAGCTCGTGCTTCCCGGCGCGTTCCACCCGCACGCCGTCAGCGGTGAGCTTGCGGTACGGCGCGGTATCGACGCCGAGCGGGAACAGCGGGGTGTGCTTGTAGGGTGGGGTGATCTCGGCGGGCGCGTTCATCGGCGCACTATCCTTCTCGGGTCGTTCCCGCGCAAGCGGGAACCCATTTCTGGATTCGGCGGGCCCCCTGCCGGGACTCGCGACGCGGCAATCTCTCTCAGGTCGTTCCCGCGCAAGACATATTCCAGAGGCGGTGGTTATGGGTCCCCGCTTTCGCGGGGACGACCGGATTGTGTTTGTGGCGAACGCCAGCCATGGCGGCGGCGCCAACGACGACGCGAGACTACGCGTCCAGTTCCTTGAAATAACGGTAGATGCCCCACTGGCTGAATGGAATGCGCCGCGGCGAGGCGAGGTAGGCGGCAACGCGCGGCCGCTTGGCCACGCGGTCGTGCAGCACGACGAGCAGCGGCACCTTGCGCTCGAAGCGCTTCATCCGCTTCGGAAAGGCGTAACGCAAGCCCTCCACGATCTGGAACAGCGAGAGATCAACATAGCTGAGCTTGCGACCCAGAACATAAGGCCCGCCGCTCTTTTGCAGCACGCGCTCGAAATAGCGCAGGAATTTCGGCAGGCGATGGCGCCAGAAGTATTTGGTGGCGAGCTTGGCGGCCGCGCGCTGCTCTTCGTAATAGAGGTAGCCGGTGATCGGATGATGCGTGTCGTGGATCAGCACGACGAGATCGGTGATGGTAAGTTGTAACTGGTGCAGCCACAGTCGTCCGGCCTCGTCGCGCGGCGCAAGGCCGAGGCGCGCGCCGAGGTAGAGGAGGATATTGGCGGTTTGCGCGATCACGAGCGGGCCCACCTTGAGAAACGGCGGCGCAA
>DASQXF010000531.1:0-2081 GCA_035639895.1 Xanthobacteraceae bacterium | reverse complement strand
TTTTGCCGGTATCGCCGGTCTCGAGGCGGTAACCGTGGCGCTCCAATATCCCGATGAGCTGCTCGAAGCGCTGCGGGACTTCGTCCTGCACGTGAGGTCCGATCTCGATCAGGATCGGCGGCTTCTGCGCCGTCAGCAGTTGCGTCGCACCGCGCAACACGTCGAGCTCGTGACCGTCCACATCGAGTTTGACGAAGGCGATGGGCCGATTGCGGTGCTTGGCCCGCATCTCCTGCACCAAGGCATCAAGAGTGAGGAAGCGTGCTCCCTTCGCCGTCTCCAGTTCACCGAGATGTTTGCGGTGCCGGCCAGCGCCGCTGCCCTTGAGCGGCCAGCGTGCGTAAAATCGGGCGCGTTCCTCTAGACCGCGACCATTGGTCTGCGCGGTCAATGCGGCCTGCAGCAGAGCGAGCCGAGGCAGCAGATCGGGATTCAAGGCGGCGTTGGCCTGAAGACGGGAGAATGCGTAATCGGTCGGCTCGATTGCCACGACGATGCCGTCAGGGCCCACCGCCTGGGCAAAGGGAAGCGTATGCGCGCCGATATTGGCTCCGATATCGAACACGAGCGCGCCGTGCTTAATCCAGCGCGCGGCGCGTGCCGGGATGCGCTGATAAAGCCCTAGGTAGATGGCAAGATCGATGCCTTCGCTGAGTTCCAGTTCCCAATTCACATCGCGCCGCCGAGCGATCACGCGAGAGGAGCGGCCTGCGAGCGTGCGCGCACCGACGATTGCGAAACTGAGCACGCGGGCGAGCGCAATTTTTCTTTTGGTCGTCAGCATGGCCGATGAAAATCGCGCTCGATCACGATCCTGTCGCGGGGCCAGTTCGCGGCAAGATGCTTATTCGCCCGCCGGCTCTGCGTCGCAAACTCCCGTTCCTTACTGCAGCGAAGAACTTGCTCGCTACGCTTCCGCCGGCTGGCTGCTCGCGCGCGCATGCCGCTTCTTCACCGGCTCACCGGCCATGAATTGGCTGCGGGCAAGCTCGGCGAAATGCCCGCCGCGTCGAATCAGTTCATCGAACGGGCCGCTCTCGATAATGCGGCCGGCCTGGAAGACCAGGATGCGGCTTGCGTTGCGGACGGTGGCAAGCCGGTGGGCGATCACGAAGGTCGTGCGGCCTTTCATGACCTCGGCGAGTGCAGCTTGGACTTTCGCCTCGGTCAGCGCGTCGAGCGCGCTCGTCGCCTCGTCGAGAATGAGTATGGGCGGGTCCTTGACCAGCGCGCGCGCAATCGACAGCCGCTGACGTTCGCCGCCTGAGAACAAGCGTCCGCGCTCGCCCGCGTTGGTGTCGAAGCCCTGTGGCAGGCCCTCGATCGCGTCGAGGATCTGCGCGCGCTCGCAGGCCGCACGCAGTTCCTCATCGGTGGCGTCGGGCTTGCCGACGCGCAGGTTCTCGGCGATCGAGCGGTTGAACAGCAGCACCTCCTGGAACACGACGCCGATGTTGCGTCGCAGGCCGGTGAGCGTCAGCGCCCGAACGTCCATGCCGTCGATCCTCACCGTGCCCGATTGCGGATCGAAGGCGCGGTGCAGCAAAGCGAGCGCGGTCGACTTGCCTGCGCCCGTCGCGCCCACGAGCGCCACCGTTTCGCCGGGCAACGCGGTGAAGCTCAGATCGGCCACCGCGGCCCGTTTGCCGTCGTAGGAAAACGACACGTCCTTGAATTCCACGAGCCCGTGCATGCGGCCGGGATCGACGGCATCGGGGCGGTCGCGTACCGCCGGCTCGGTATCGAGCACCTCGAAAAACTCGGCCAGCCGAGGGGCGTCCATGGCCATCCGGTTGGCGAATTGGACGACCTGTTCTAGCCGGCTGATCAGCAGCGCGGCAAAACTCATGAACATGACGATCTCGCCGACCGTGGTGAGATCGCGCAGGTAGAACCAGACGCCGAGGATGAGAATCGACAGCATCGTGAGCGTGGTCGATGTCCGCGTGATCACCGCCGTCACCGCCCACCAAGACAATACCGGGATCTGTGCGCTCAGCACCTCTTCGCCCATCTTCCTCATTCCCGAGACTTCCGTCTCGATTCGGGCGAAGCTCTGCACCAGCGCGATATTTCCCAAC
>DASQXF010000530.1:0-15716 GCA_035639895.1 Xanthobacteraceae bacterium | reverse complement strand
AGCAACGAGGGCCGGCCTCAGTTTTGGACACGAGTGCCGTGCGTAAGTGCTCACGGCCCGCTCCCGCTTGCGGGAAGAAAACAGTCTCTGAGATCAGTTGCGCGCGCTCGCCTTCTCTTTATCAAGCGTTAACCAAAAGTCTGCGACCGCGCCCTCATTGGCACAGCGTCCAGACGAGGTCGCGCTCTGAGCGAACGCGCATCGCCGCTACTGCTGGCCGCGGTTGCGCCGCCGCACTCGCGCTGCTTGCTGGGAAGCGCTGCGTTCGAGAAGATCGAAGCCATCCGATTCGCCACCACGTATTATGGCGCCGCATGTCCGAGGTCGCGCGGCGGTTGCGTATCGGGCGTCCCACCCTTCAGCGCAAGCTCGATTCGCTCGGCCGCGACGTCTTGGACCCAAAAACGCCTGCGTGGTAATCCGGCTACACCGCCGGGAAAAAGGCTGCCGCGTAGGTTGGGCACCGGTGACGCCGCGCCAAAATTGACCAAATTCGCGCGCAACAAACTGCTTAAGGCGCGAATCCAAGCCGGCTTTTCGCATTGGATGGCGCAACTGGATCCGAGCGCGGGGTCTCGCACTTATGACGAGGGGCCTCCGGAATTGGGAGAACGTCTAAATGAGCGGCCCCCGCTTCGAGCGCCTCTTGGCGAGCACGGCTCTGGCCCTGATCCTTGCGGCACCGACGGGCGCCATTGCGCAAGAGGGGAGCGCGCCGACGGCGCCAGCGCCCTCCGCACAGCACGTCGCGGAAACGGCGGCGCAGGCAGCGGTGAGCGCGCCCGCGCCGGCGCCAGCGGCAACCGCGGCTAGTCCAGGCGAAGCTGCGGCCATGGCGGGTGCGGCCGCGCTGTCAGCGAGCAAGGCCGCGCCAAGCGCAGGCAGCGGCGAAACGAGCGAGGCCGCGGCCACGCCGAAGGAGGCTCCGGCAGCGCCGACCAACCCCGTCGTCGCGAGCGAGCAGACACCCGATCCGCTGGCAACGCTCGATCCCGCCGATCGCGCGGTTGCCGAAAAGATTCGCGATTTGCTCGCGGCCAAGACCGACAAGATCTTCGCCAACAAGCGTGAGCGTGCCGCGGTCGAGTCATTCTACCAAGCTCGTCACCTCGCCCCCTTGTGGTTCGATAAAGGCATCGAGAATGCGCGCGCTCAGGCTGTGATCGAGCGCCTCAAGGCCGCCGACGCCGACGGCCTCGAGGTCAGCGACTACAAGACACCGACATTTGCCGGCCTGCCCCCCGACGCACTCGCGGAGGCCGAGCTCAAGCTCACCCAGACCGTGCTCACCTATGCCCGCCACCTGCAGGCGGGCCGCTTCCCCTACAGCCGCGTGAGCAACAACATCGAGTTGCCGCAGGCTCCGCCCGATCCGGCCGCAGTGCTCGCCAAGATCGCCGATGCCGCGAACGCCGGCACGGCGCTCGAGGATTTCAGCCCCCCGCACGAGGGCTACAAAAAGCTTAAGGCCATGCTCGCGCAGATGCGCGGCAAGGCTCCGGCTGCGAAGGAGATCGCCGAGGGGGCGCTGCTCAAGCTCAACGCCAAGGCGCCCATGGAAGACCCGCGCGTGCCGCTGCTGCGGGAGAAACTCGGGCTTGGGGGCGATGCCTCCGACCTTAAATACGATGCCAAGATCGTCGAGGCCGTGAAGAAATTCCAGCGCGCCAACGAGCTGCCGGTCACCGGCAACCTCGACTCGAGGACGATCAAGGAGCTCAACGGTCCGACGCGCGACCGGCAGATCGAAACCGTCATCTCCAACATGGAGCGCTGGCGGTGGTATCCGCGCGACCTCGGCAACGCCTACGTGATCGTCAATCTGCCTGACTTCTCGTTGCACGTGACGCACAACGGCGCCCAGGTCTGGAGCACCCGCATCGTCATCGGCAAGACGGAGATGTCGACGCCGCTGCTCAGCGAGACCATGAAGTACATCACTGTCAATCCGACCTGGAACGTGCCGCCGTCGATCGTGCAGAACGAATATCTACCGGCGCTGCAGCAGGATCCGACGGTGCTGGAGCGGATGGGCCTCAAGCTCGTGTACAATCGCGATGGCAGCGTGCACATCTACCAGCCGCCGGGCGAAGCCAACGCGCTCGGTCGCATCCGGTTCAACTTCCCCAATCGCTTCCTGGTCTACCAGCACGACACGCCGGACAAGCAGCTGTTCGCGCACGACATGCGCGCCTACAGCCACGGCTGCATGCGCGTGCAGGATCCGGCCAAATATGCCGAGATTCTCCTCAACATAGCCCGTCCGAACGAGAACTGGACGGCGGACAAGATCAAGCGCATGTTCGGCACCGGCGAGCAGGACATCCCACTACCGGCGCAAATCTGGGTGCTGCTGACTTATCAGAACGCGTTCGTCGACGACGCCGGCAAGCTGCAAATTCGTCGCGACATCTACAACATCGACAGCCGCACGCTGGCGGCGATCAAGACCGAGCGCGGCATGATCGAGCCGCCGCAGGAGCGCAAGCGCGAGGAGGCGGTAGCGACGAATCAACGCCGCCCTGCGGCCACGCCACGCACTGTCTCGTTCTTCGAGGCACTCTTCGGTTTCGGCCGTCCGGTGCACGCGAGACCAGTGCCGCCGCGCGGCATCACCCGCTGACGAACGCGATGCAGGCTATCTCTTGCGGCGATCTGCGCCGGCGTCTCTGCAGCACGGTTAACGGCGGCAAGTTTTTGCCATAGTCCCCTGTCACGCTCTCCGGCATCGGGGGGGACGGGTGCACTGTTAACCCTTCCCTAATGGGTAGTGCGTCAGCGTCTTCGTCGCGGCGAGCAGCTGCGGCGAGCGACGAAGCTTCTCGCCCGCGGCGCTCGCCGCGGACGGGTGGATGGCGCCATCAAGGGTTGGCACGTGACGGTCAAAGTCGCGCACAGGAATGCACTGTCCTTGCGTTGCGCCCGGGCGGGCTACTGCTGCAGCATCGCCGCGCTTCTCGTCTTTTTCGGAAGCAAGAATCTGCAGAACGCGATCGCGCAGGGCGAAACACGCACGATCTCCTTCCACCACATTCACACCGACGAGGAGCTGACCGTCACCTACAAGGTGAACGGCCGCTACGACGAAGAGGCGCTCAGGAAAATCAACAACCTGATGCGCGACTGGCGCGAAGCGAAATCGATCGCGATGGATCCCCACCTCATCGACCTCCTCTGGGAGGTCCACCACGAGGTCGGCTCCAAAGAGGCAATCTGGATCGTCTGCGGATTCCGTTCGCCCGAAACCAACTCGATGCTGCGGCGCCGTTCGAGCGGTGTCGCCCAGTTCAGCCAGCACATGCTGGGCAAGGCGATCGACTTTTACATCCCAGGCGTGCCGCTCGAGCGATTGCGTGAAGCCGGCCTGCGGGCGCAACGCGGCGGCGTCGGATTTTACCCCACCTCGGGCGCTCCCTTCGTGCACATGGACACCGGCAGCGTGCGCCATTGGCCGCGCATGCCGGAGGCGCAACTCGCAAGCGTGTTGGCGAAGGGGCAGCTCAGCAGCCAATCGGGCTCGGATAACGGCCAGCGCAGCCGGATGCCCGGCTTGCTCGCCAGGCTGTTCGGCGGCGGCCGCGACCAAGCCGAGGATGCCGCGGCTGCACCCGCGCCGGTCAAAACCACCGCGACAACGCCGCGCAAGCCGACGCCCGAACCGCGCTCCGAGAAGCCGGCCACGGCTGCTGCACCGGCCGAATCGCGCATCGAAAAAGTTGCACTCGTGCCGTTCCCGCCGATGAAACCCGCCAAGCCAACCGAGCAATCGGTCTCCGTGGCTAAAACGGCCCAGACATACCAGGTCGCCTCTGCCGCTTCCGAGCCTGCTCTCATATCCGCAACCTACGAACTCGCGTCGGCGATGTCGAAATCTGCGGGGGCCCTCCAACCGGCAAGCCTCATCGCACGGGCGAGCATCTCGGCGTCGACCATCTCGGCGAACGACATCATCAACGAGCGCGGTTATTGGCAAGGGCCGCTCAGCACTGAGCCGGCAGATACCCCGCCTGTCAGCGCTGCACGCGCGACAACGGCTGCAACGCCGCGGCGCGCGATCGCTAGCGCCGCTGCGGCCCCGTGGCCAATAGCGGATCACACCGACAGCGAGCCGATACCGAATGCGCTCGCCTATGCGGCACAGCCCGTTCCGATCGCGGTTGCCCGCACGCTGCCGACCGGCCCGACCTTCGCCCGTGCGGCGCCCGCCGCTTCAGCAGAAACAACGATTGCAGCGAGGCGCAGCGACGAAGCGGTTGCGCCGTCCAGAGCCAGGGTCGCGAGCGTGGTGCGCGTCGGTGATCGCTTCAATGATCCGTGGATGCGCGCCATGATCGTGAGCCCGAGCGCGCAGGACTTCATGAAAACGACCGTATACGGCGCGCCGGATTTCCGCACGCTCGGCCCCTACCTGCACAAACCAGCCGCGGCCACGATGGCAACGTTCTCCGAGGATCCATATCGCGGCATGACCAGCGATACGTTCAGCGGCAGCGCCGTCGGCTTTACACGGACCGTCACGTTCGGTCCGCCGCGCACGGCTTCGCTACGATAGTTCTGCTTCCCGTTTCCGGGGGGATCGTTGGGGCGTGGCGCCGCAAGTCGGGGAAACCCCTGGCTTGCGGCGAACCACTTATGACAGTGCGGCAGCGCTCAGTTCAGCATGTCGAGCGCATGCATGTAGGTCTCGAGAATCGCCTCCTGCTCGCGCCGTTCATCGGCATCCTGTTTGCGCAGCCGCACGATCGTGCGCAGCGCCTTGACGTCGAAGCCGTTGGCCTTGGCCTCGGCATAAACGTCGCGAATGTCGTCGCCGATTGCTTTCTTCTCTTCCTCGAGCCGCTCGACTCGCTCGATGAAAGCCTTCAGATGATCCTTCGCAAAGCGAGCGGCCGGCGGTTCCGCAGCGGCGGCAGTGGCCATCGAACCCTCCTCCAGTGACTCAGTGCGCGCAAGGTTTCGGGACCGTGAGCGCCAACGTCAAGGCAAGAGGGCGGTCATCCCCGGAGTACACAGGGCAAGAAATTTAGTGGTTGTGGCCGGCCTTTCCGAACGCGGCCTGCTGAGCCTGGGAGGCTTCTTTCTGGTACTTGGCCTTCCACTCCTCGTACGGCATGCCGTAGATCCTCTCGCGGCTCTCGTCCTTGGACATCGGCACGCCGTGTGCGTCAGCGGCGTCCTTCATCCAATTCGATAAGCAATTGCGGCAAAAGCCGGCGAGATTCATCAAGTCGAGGTTCTGCACGTCGGTGCGCGCGCGCAAATGCTCGACGAGGCGCCGAAACGCGGCCGCTTCGAGCTCGGTGCGGGTCTTGTCATCAAGCGCCATCGCAATGTCCTTTCACCTGCGGTCGTCTCGACCTCCGTGTCATTAAGAATAGGGACAGAGCGGAGCGCTTTCCAGCGCGGGTTGCACCCGAGCAGCGCACAAATAATGCCCATGCTGCGACGCGTTCCGCTATCTTGTGGGCAATGACGACGGACCAACTCCGCCGCGGAGCAGGCGAAACTTCGGCCGATCGCGAACATCCTGCTGCGCGCGAGCTCGAGCCTTGACCGCATCATCACGCGCCTTTCTCGAAGAGTTGTTTCGCACGGCGGTGGCTGCCGCACACCCCGAGGGCTGCTTGCGTCCGCATTTACCCGCGCCACCCGTCGGGCGGCTGCTCGTGCTGGCCGCCGGCAAGGCCGCGGGTTCCATGGCCGAGGTCGCCGAGCGGCATTACGTCCAGGAGCGTGGCATGCCGTCAGGCCGCATCGGCGGCCTCGCAGTCACCCGTCTCGGCTACGCCCGCCCGACCCGCTTCGTTCGCGTCGTCGAGGCCGGTCACCCGGTGCCCGACGCAGCCGGTCTTGCCGCGACGGCCGAGACGCTCGCCTTGGCCGATTCTGCCAGCCGCGACGATCTGGTGCTGGTGCTCGTTTCCGGCGGTGCATCAGCAAACTGGATCGCTCCGGCGGCGGGACTTTCCCTCCCCGAGAAGCAAGCGGTGACGCGTGCGCTCCTTGCCTGCGGCGCCTCGATCGTCGAGATCAACACTGTTCGCAAGCATCTCTCCCGCATCAAAGGCGGCCGGCTTGCCCAGCGCGCGTCTCCGGCGCCGCTGGTCGCCATCGGCATTTCCGATGTGCCCGGGGATGATCCGGCGGTGATCGGCTCCGGTCCGACCGTGCCCGATCCAACCACGCTCGCCGATGCGCGTGCCATCGTGGCGCGCTATCGGCTCGAGGTGTCGCCGCCCGTCGCGCAGGCTCTCGCCGATCCGGTAAACGAGACGCCGAAACCTGGTGATCCGGTCTTCGCCGCCACCGCCTTCGAACTCGCGACACGGCCCGCCGACGTATTCCGCGCGGTGGAAAAGGCGGTGCGCGCGGCCGGGTACGAATGCATCCTGCTCGGCACTGCAATCGAAGGCGAAGCGCGTGATGTTGCCGCCGCGCACGCGCGACTTGCCTGTGATCTCAAGGCTCAGGGCCGGCGGGCGGTGATCCTCTCGGGCGGAGAACTGACCGTCACCCTGCGCGGCAAAGGCCGCGGGGGCCCCAACCAGGAATATGCGCTGGCGCTGGCGATTGCCCTTGCGCAAACGCCCGGCATTGCGGCATTGGCCGGCGACACGGACGGCACCGACGGCGGGGCCGGTCAACCAGACGATCCCGCCGGCGCCTTCATTGATGCGACGACCATTGCGCGCGCAGGCCGCCTCGGCCTCGATCCGGCCGCGTTTCTAAATGACAATAATTCGACGGAATTCTTTGAGAAACTTGGCGATCTGCTGGCTCCGGGGCCGACGTTGACCAACGTGAACGACTTCCGGGCGATCCTCGTTGACAGCCCTTGAGACTTCACGCGATATCGATAGGCGGACCGTCAAGCGGGTTGAGTGCGGACGGTATGAGAAACCGATACACGAAAGCTCACCTTCGGCGCAGCCCCCTCTCGCGTCGGGCCCTTGCCCGCGTGCTTCTGGCCGGCGCACTGAGTGTGATCGCGTGTGCATGGGCCGCGGAACCCGCCAAAGCCGACTTCCGCCTCTGCAACAATACCGGCAATCGGGTCGGGATCGCGGTCGGCTACAAAGAGAACGAGGGCTGGACCACCGAGGGGTGGTGGAACATTTCGGCCCGCAGCTGCGAGACCGTGTTGCGGGGCGCGCTGGTTGCGCGCTTCTACTACATCTACGCCGTTGACTACGATCGCGGCGGCGAATGGTCCGGTCAGGCCTTCATGTGCACGCGGGAAAAAGAGTTCACCATCCGCGGCACCGACGATTGCCTCGCGCGCGGCTATGATCGCACCGGATTTTTCGAGGTCGACACCGGCGATCAGCCGTCTTGGACCGTCCAGCTGACCGAATCGGCGGATCAGGCGCCCATGCAGCCCCTGCAATCGCGGGTTCCGATGCTTCAGACGCCGCCGGCCGCCGGCCGGCCGAGCGCGCCGACGCCTCCGTCCCGAAGCCGTAACTGATGCGACGTCTGCGCCGGACAAAAATCGTCGCGACCCTCGGCCCCGCATCCTCAGACCGACGCGTCATCGCCAGCCTGTTCGAGGCCGGTGCCGATGTCTTCCGCATCAACATGAGTCACACCACGCATGCGCGCATGCGTGAGTTGAGGACGGCAATCCGGGATGTCGAAGGAGAGTTCGGTCGGCCGATCGGCATTCTGCTCGATCTGCAGGGTCCAAAGCTCAGGGTCGGCACCTTCGCGGCCAATCCAGCCACGCTTACCGCGGGCGAAACGTTCACGCTCGACGCCGATCCGGCGCCCGGCGATGCCAAGCGCGTGCACCTGCCGCATCCCGAAATCTTTGCTGTGATCGAGCCCGGCCATGCGCTGCTGCTCGACGACGGCAAGGTGCGGCTCGTCGCCATCGAGGCGGACAGCCACCGCATTCTCACGCGCGTGGAGGTTGGCGGCAAACTGTCCGACCGCAAGGGCATAAGCCTACCCGACACGACCGTGCCGTTCTCGGCGCTGACGGAAAAGGACCGCTCCGATCTTGAAGCGGGACTCGATGCCGGAGTCGACTGGGTGGCGCTGTCCTTCATCCAGCGTCCCGAAGACATCGCGGAAGCAAAGAAGATCACGCGCGGGCGCGCTGCCGTCATGGCCAAAATCGAAAAGCCGCAGGCCCTCAATCGCCTCGGCGAGATCATCGATGTTGTCGATGCATTAATGGTGGCGCGCGGCGACCTTGGCGTCGAGATGCCGCTCGAGAAAGTTCCCGGCCTACAGAAGCAAATGACGCGAGACGCCCGTCGCGCCGGCAAGCCGGTCGTGGTCGCAACGCAGATGCTCGAATCCATGATCACGAGTCCCGTGCCCACCCGCGCCGAGGTGTCCGACGTGTCGACCGCAATTTTCGACGGCGCGGACGCGATCATGCTCTCGGCTGAGTCCGCGGCTGGGCAATATCCGGTCGAGGCGGTCGCCACCATGAACCGCACCGCCGAGGAAGTCGAACGCGATCCGATGTATCAGACGCTCATCCATGCCCAGCGCACGGAGCCCGAGGCGACCGGCGCCGACGCGATCGCCGCGGCAGCCCGACAGATCGCCGAGACGCTCGAGCTTTCCGCCGTTGTCTGCTGGACAAGCTCGGGCTCGACTGCATTGCGCGTCGCGCGCGAGCGGCCGAAATCGCCCATCGTGGCGATTTCCCCCAGGCTGTCGACCGGGCGCCGTCTCTCGCTCGTTTGGGGCGTGCACTGCATCGTGGCGGAGGACGCCCACGATCTCGACGACATGGTCGAACGCGCCTGCCGGCTCGCCTGCCGGGATGGATTGGCCAATGTCGGCCAACGTGTCATCATCGCCGCCGGCGTCCCGCTCGGCACGCCCGGCGCAACCAATATGCTGCGTATCGCTTTCGTCGGGCCGGAGGCCGCTAATGATCGGTAATCAGTGAGCAGCCAGCGTCGTTCTCATCGCCGATGACCGATGTGCGGCGACGCCATTCAGATCTCGCGGCCGTCGATCTTTTCACTCAACTTCTTGACCAGCTCGGGAACGCGCTCCAGGTGCGGATGGATCGCGAGCGCGCGGCGGAACGCATCAAGTGCCCGCTTCTCATCGCCCAGCTCCTGCAGGATGATGCCGAGCCCCGATAGCGCGCCGAAATGGCGCGGCTCGCGCGCCAGCACTTCGTGGATGTCGGCGAGCGCGCGGCCGAAATCCTTCTTTGTGTAATACACCGTCGCGCGGCGATTCCACGCCTCGGTGAAATCCGGCCGGATATCGATGATCGCGTTGAGCAGCCGGATCGCTAAATCGAAATCCTTGCTCTCGGTGGCCGTTTTGACGCGGCCCATCAGCAGATTGGCGGTGTCGCTGACGGAGGCGAGCCAAATCGCCCAGATGCGGTTCTCGATGTATTTGGCGCTCTCGTCGTCGGGCGCGACTTTGAGCGCCGCGAACAGTCGGTCGAGATTTTGCGTCTTATCGCCGCGTTGGGCGCGCGGCAACGAACTCGGCGGCTCGACCGGCTTGAGCGGGTCGGGATCGATGGTTTGCGCCGGCGCCGGCAAGACCCACGCCGCAACGATTAATGCCGCCACCAACCCGATGAATCGCTGCCTCATGGACGAAGACCAACGCTGCGCCCCAACACCATAAGATAGGATTTCCTCGGGGCCGCCGCCAGGGACCCAGCACCGAACGCGCGGGGCCGCTCAGCCCTGGCGCGCCTTGAATCGGCGCTGGACCTTGTTGATCACGTAGACCCGGCCCTTGCGCCGGACCAGGCGATTGCTGCGATGGCGGCTGCGGAGCGATTTCAGCGAGTTGCGGACTTTCATGGCTTTGACTCTTGCGCACAGCCGCGCTCGGCTTGCGTCGGTTTGCAAATCGCGCGCAACGTAGGGATGCGCCGCAGGCTCGTCAACCCGCTCCGGCGGATGCCGCTCGCAAGCTGATGCCGGGTAACGCAACTAACTGCCTCGGCGTGCGTTCCGCTCAGGCGGCGTGCGCCGCCCGCGCGATCGGCAGCTTCAACAGCCTGGCAGCATTGGCGAAAAAGATCGCGTCGCGGTCCGCTTCGGAAATATCAAGATCCTTGATCAGCTTGATCGCCCGCGGTTTGAGCGAGGTGAGCGGCGGCGCGTCGCTGCCGTAGATGACGCGCTCCGGGCCCATCCACTCGAGCACCATCTTCACTGCAGGCAAGTTGTAGGTGACCGTGTCGAGATGCATCTTCTTGAGATAATAACTCGGTGGATGCCTGATCTTCATCGGCGCGTAGGGGCCGAGGAAGAACGCCTCGTCCTGCAACTCGTAGGCATAGTCCATCCGGCTGATGGTCTCGCAGATGCCGCCGCCGCCGTGCGAAGCCACGATCGAGACGCGCGGGAAATCCTCCAGAATCCCGCGCACGATCAGCCGCGCGAGCGCCAGGCAAAGATCGAACGGCCGTCCGATGCTGGAGGCGAGACGATAGTCCGTCATGCGCTCCTCGCCGAAGCCGAGGTGCGGCGGATGGATCATCACCGGCACGTCGAGATCCTGCACCAGTTCCCAGAACGGGCGCGCCTCGTCGTCGTCGGGATAATGGCCCTTGTGGCTGGAATGAATGAAGATGCCCTTGAGCCCGAGCTCGCGGATCGCGCGCTCGGCTTCCTTGATGAAGGCCGCGCCCCCGCACGGCAGGATGGTCGCGAAGGAGTAGAGCGTGCCCTTGTATTTCTGCTGAACCTCGGCGGCATAGTCGCTCCATTTCTGGACCGCCGGCAGCTCTTCCTGGTCGGCCTTGCCGCGCAGATAATGCGCGGCGTTGGTGACCACGCTGATGTCGATGCCGTTCTGGTAGTGGGCGTCGAGAAAGTTCTCGAGCACCATAGGGCAGCCGCGCTCGCCCCATCGCGGCCCGCTCCTGCCATCCAACGTGCCGAGATCGTCGGCGGCCTCTTCCGGAGTATAGATGTGCGAATGCCAATCGATGATCACGCCGATTTCTCCTCATCTGAGATGTAACTCGGCGTATACCAGTCCATCGATCAAGTCAGGGGTACGAAATCGTATTCGCCGATGCCTTGCAGGACGAGAAACACCGCCGATGTGTCGCCGGCATTGGTGACGAGGTGCGGGCGCTTGGGCGGCACGGAATAGGTCTGTCCCGGCGTCAGCCACACTTCTTCCTTTGGGTTCTGTAGAAAAATTCGAATTGCTCCCGTAACGACATAGAACGTGTCGTGCACGTTAGTGTGATAATGCCACGGCACCTTTTGCGTGGGGCTGATCTCAAGCTCGGCGATGCGAAATCCCGGCCGCGCCGCGTGATAGGCGCGGCGTTCCACCTCGTAGAGACCGCTCGAGTCGGACACTGCCTTCATAGCGCCTGCCTCCGCATCATTCGACCTTCTTGATGTCCGCGTCGCGAATGACCTTTGCCCAGCGTGCCGTCTCCGATTTGATCTGGGCTTGGAATTCTTCAGGGGAACTGACGGTGACAGCGAAACCGATCGCCGCCAGACGTTCCTTCGCTTCCGGCCGCGCCAGAATCTTGGCGATTTCGCGATGGAGTTGATGCACGATCTCCTTCGGCGTTCCAGCCGGAGCAACGACGCCCTGGAAGAACAGCGATACCTGCCCGGGGGCGCCCGCTTCCGCGAGGGTCGGCACATCGGGAAATTCCGGCGCACGCTCGGCGCTCGTCACCGCGAGCGCACGCAGTTTGCCCTCCTTGATGAGCGCTGCGGCCGACGGCAACGCGTTGAACGCGATCGGCGTATGCCCACCGACCGTCGAATTCATCGCCGGCGCACCGCCGTTGAACGGCACGTGCACGATATCCAGCCCGAAGGCGAGCTTGAACAGTTCGGCCGCCAGCTGCGCCGATTGCCCCGTGCCTGCCGACGCGTAGCTGTATTTGCCGGGATTTGCCTTCGCCAGCGCGACGAGTTCTTGCACGCTCTTCGCCGGGAATGACGGGTTGACGATCAACACATGCGGCGACGTCACCGCCAACATGACCGGGGTGAAATCCTTGATCGGATCATACGCCAGCTTGGCGTACACGCTCGGATTGATGACGAAGCTCGGCGTGACGATCAGCAGCGTATATCCGTCCGGCGGCGATTTCGCCGCCGTGGCGGTGCCTACGTTGCTGGCGCCGGCCGGCAGATTCTCCACGTAGAACGATTGGCCCCAGGCCTCCGACAGCGGTTGCGCGATGAGATGGGCCAGCACCGTGGCGGGACCGCCCGCCGCGAACGGCACGATGATCCGCACGGAACGCGTGGGATAGGTCTGCGCTCCCGCGAGCCTCGCGGTAACGGGCAAGACTGCAGCGGCACAGGCAAGGCGAAGGAATTGACGACGAAGAGGTTGCATGGCGTTGCACTCCGCGCGCATGTTCAGAGCACCGGCAAAAAGAGGTCGGTTTATAGAGCTGCAATACCCGCCGACGGCACGGCGCTGCCCATTACCCGCGGAGACCTCGGCACATCCCGCTTGAAGGGCTGCTCGGGCGAACGTTACACGAGCTGACGCCGATGCGAAAGCGGCGTCCGCTTGCCGGTGGCACCGGACACGAATGCGAATCCCATGCTCGGCGGAATCAATTGCGCGTCATTGCTGAGCGGATTGGTGGACAACTTGCAAATGTTGCGATCTGCCGAAAAATAGTCTCACAATCACTCCGTCGCATTTCGGGTGAGAAGCAATCGACTATGGCAAAGCACGGAATCGGGGTCTCGGTCCTGCGCAAGGAGGACCATCGCTTCCTGCGTGGATGGGGACAATATGTGGGCGATATCCGCATGGCGGGCACTCGCGACGTTGCCTTTGTGCGCAGCCCCGTCGCGCATGCGCGGCTCAAGCAGATCAACGTCCCCGAACAATTCCGAAATGCCGTTTTCACCGCAAAACATCTCACCGGGGTCAAGCCCATCGTTTCGGCTCCACCGCTCAAGGGTTTCAAATATTCCGTCGAGCCGATCCTGGCGACCGACAAGGTCCGCTATGTCGGCGAGATGGTCGCAATGTGTCTGGCGTCGACCCGGGCGGAAGCGGAGGACATTGCCGGCGCGATTACGCTTGAGTTCGAGGAACTCCCCGTCGTCACGGACATGCTCGAGGCCTGCCAGCCCGACTCGGTCCTGGTGCATGAGGAGTGGGGCGATAATATTTTCGTCGCGTTCAGCGAGAACGGCCCGGTTGACGAAGTCGCCAAGACCGCGGCAATCAAGGTCACGAGGAACATCCGCACTGCCCGGCACTGCATGTTCCCGATGGAAGGGCGCGGCATTCTCGCCTTTCGTGACCCGCGCCTTCGCTATCTCACGCTCATCACCTCGACGCAGTTCCCGCATTCCGTTCAGACCGGCCTGTGCGAGTGTCTCGGGCTGGAGGATGGTGTGGTCCGGGTTATTTCACCCGATGTAGGGGGCGGCTTCGGATACAAAGGGTTGTTGTGCCGCGAAGAAGTCGCGCTTGGTTGGCTTGCGTTGCAGGTCGACCATCCCGTGCGGTGGATCGAAGACAGCCGGGAGCGGCTCAGCGCAAACGCCAACTGTCGAGAACATCACTATCAGATCACCGGCTATGCATCTGCCGACGGCAAACTTCTGGCGATCGACTGCATCGGACACGTGGACGCGGGCGCATATTCCTCCTATCCGATTTCTTCGGCACCCGAGGCCGCTCAAATCGCCAATCTGCTGCCGGGGCCGTATGTCTTTCCGGCATATCGCTGCCGGTCTGCTGCCGTTGCGACAAACAAATGTCCGATCATCCCCTATCGGGGCGTGGCCCGATCGGGCGTGTGCTTGGCAATCGAAGTGGTCATGGATGGCATCGCTCGCGAACTTGAACTGGAGCCATATGAAGTGCGGCTGCGAAACATGGTCCGTCCCGAGCAGATGCCGTTCGACAACGTGGTCGGCAAACATTTCGACAGCGGCGATCATCCCGAATGTCTGCGACGTGCGGTGGAGGCTATCCGTCTTGCAGAGGTGCGGGCACGGCAGAAGGCTCGTGAACCCGACGGCCGGCTCATCGGCGTCGGCTTCTCATTTTTCGTGGAGCAGGGCGCGCACGGAACGTCGGTCCTCGCTGCTTGGGGACGTCCGATCATTCCCGGTTATGAGCAGGCCAATGTGCGACTCACCGCCGATGGCCATGTCGAAGTCCGAGTAGGCACGCATTCACATGGCCAAGGACATGAGACGACTTATGCTCAGGTCGCGCACGAGATCCTTACCGTCGATATCGATCGGATCAAAGTGCTCGAGGGCGACACCCTCTATACGCCTTACTCAACGTCGACCTGGGGCTCGCGCTCGATGGTCCATGGCGGCGGTGCGGTCGCGCGCGCCTCACGCACCCTCGCCAAACGGATAGCCCATATCGGGGCATGGCTGCTGCAGGCCGATGCCGCCAACGTGCGGATCGAAGACGGCAAGGTCGTCGCCGGTAACGGGAGCATCACTTTGCGCGAGGTCGCGCGCGCATGGTACTTGCAACCGCAAAACCTTCCCGCCGACGTCGACACTGGCGGCCTTGAAGTCACCGAGGGCTATCGCGCCGAGCGCGACAGCGGGACCTTCACCTATGCCACCCATGCTGCAGTTGTTGCCGTCGACCCTGCCACCGGCCTGATCGAGATCCTGGATTACGTCGTGGTCGAAGATGGCGGAACCCTGGTCAATCCCATGATCGTCGACGGGCAGATTTGCGGTGGAACCGCGCAAGGCATCGGCACTTGCCTTTATGAAATGATGCCGTTCGACGCCCAGGGGCAGCCGCTTGCATCGACGCTGCTCGATTACATGCTGCCCGGCGCGACGGAAGTCCCGGACATCCGGGTGCTGCACATGCAGACACCCTCCCCTTACACTGAATTTGGAATGAAGGGTCTCGGGGAAGGCGGTGCGGTCGGTCCGCCGGCCGCCATCGTTTGCGCGGTCAACGATGCGCTGCGGCCGCTCAATATCGAGGTTCATGATTTGCCGCTCACGCCCGAGCGCATTCTTTCCGCGATCGGTGCTTCCGCCCGTCCTGTCGCGAACGCTTGATCAACCGTGTAAAGAATTTGCAAGCGCGAAACCTGCGCTCAGCTTGCAGGGTCGCGCAACGTCACCGGAGAATCGCATGAAGGTCCGCGGAGCAAGGCGATTTCGCGAGCAGAAATGGCTGCTGGATTCCGTCGTCTCGACGATTGGCCTGGATTGGGATCTGCTGCGCATGGCAACGGTCACCGCGCCGATTGGATTCGAGGGCATGGGCGACTGGGCGGTCGTTGCCAGCAAGGCCAAGCGTTTCGACGACATCTCGCCCAGTTTCGAGGAGGTCGCAGCCGGCCGCGAAGCGCGCGCCCGTGAAGCCGAACAGCAAGGCAATGAGGTCACGGCACGGGAATCTTATCTGGTCGCCTCGATCTATTACGGCGTCGCGCAGTGGCCAATCGATGAAATCAACGATCGCAATCTCGCGTTGAACGCGAAGAAATTGGACTGCTACGCGCGATACGCGGTGCGGGCGCATCACCGGATCGAGCGGGTCGAGATTCCCATGGGCAAGCATATTTTGCCCGCTTGGCTGCATTTTCCTGTGGCCGGCAAGCCCCCCTACCCGCTGGTTATCATGCTGCCGGGCATGGATACCTTCAAAGAAAAGCTCGTCTGGGCCTATGGAGATAAGATGCTCGAGCGCGGTTTTGCGGCTCTGGCAATCGATGGGCCCGGGCAATCCGAGCCTCTGATGCACGGCCTGCGGGT
>DASQXF010000529.1:0-4700 GCA_035639895.1 Xanthobacteraceae bacterium | reverse complement strand
GGGAATCGGGCAGGATTGTCAGCGCGGGGTCGAGTTGGCGCCGGCGATCTTCAAGGAGCTCGGCCTTCCCGAGCTCGCAATCATGAACGCCGATACCGAGACCAACGTCGAGGTGGCGCGGGCGCGCGCGGAAAAGCTGATCAACGACGGCGCGCAGCTGTTGGTCGGGGCGTTCGATTCCGGACAGAGCACCGCGATCGCCCAAGTCGCCGAGCAGAAGGGCATTCCCTTCGTCATCAATATCGCGGCTGCTCCGCAGATCACCGAACAAGGCTACAAATTCGTATTTCGGAATTTTCCCACTGCCCCGATGATTCTCAGCGACGCTTTCGCCAATCAGAAGGAGCTGTTCGAAGCGAGCGGAGCGGCGCCGAAATCGGTCGTGTTCATGCACGTGAACGACACCTTCGGCACCTCGATGCAGCAGGGCATCAATGCGGTGCTGCCTCGCTTCAACATGCCCTACAAGATCGTCGAGCAGATCGCCTACGATCCGACGGCGCGCGACCTCTCGGTCGAAGTGGCCAAGGCCAAAGCGACGGGCGCGGAGGCGTTGCTCATGGTCAGCCGCCTCAATGATGCGATCCTGATCACGCGCGAATTGGTCAAGCAGCGCTGGTCGCCGATGGTGGTGCTGAGCATGGGGCCGGGCTGGTACGAGGACCAGTACCTCAAGACATTGGGCAAGCTGTCCGACGGCCCGATGAGCTTCGTGCCCTGGTACGACCCCAACAAGAAATTGAGCAAGCAGCTCGAAGCGGCTCTCGCCAAGGCCTATCCCGGCATCAACATGAACACCAATCACGTCTTCACGTTCGAGGCGCTGCTGGTGGCGGCAGATGCCTTTAAACGCGCGCGCTCGACCGATCCCAAGGCGCTCGCCGATGCGATCCGCGCCACCAACATCACCGACAATGTCAGCATCGGCGCGGGCATCCAGTTCGACGCCAAAGGCCAGAACGACAAGCTCAAGAACGCGGCGATCCAGAACCGCGGCGGCAAGCTTCTCACGATCGCGCCGAAGGCGGCCTCGAACGCCACGCCCGAATTGCCGATGAGCCCGTACGACCGGCGCGGCTGAGGGCGTCGCACGCTGATCGTGCTCCGGCCGTTGCCCCGGCGGAGCCTTGCGATGGATGGGCCGAGACGCGCTTAGGGCAGGACCGACCGGTGCCCGCAGAGATCTATCTCAACGTCGCGGTCAGCGGTCTTTTGACCGGTATCGTCTATGGCCTGATGGCGGTCGGCCTCTCGGTCATCTTCGGGGTCGTGCGTGTCGTCAATTTCGCTCATGGCGAGATGATGACCGTGGCGATGTATCTTGCCATCGTGCTGTTCAACGGTTTGGGGCTCGACCCGCTGGCCATGGTGGTGCCGCTCGCCGCCGTGCTGTTTGCGCTGGGCTACGCGTTGCAGGCCGGCATCATCAATCCGTTCATCACCCGGCCCGAGCATAGCCAGTTCATCCTGCTTGTTGCGATCGCGCTCATCCTCGTCAACGTGCTGCTGATCGCGTTCGGGCCGGATGCGCGCAACGTGCAGACGTCGTACTCGTTCGACAGCTTCCTCCTCGGGCCCCTGATCATCGACGCCACCAAGGTCTCTGCCGGCGCGGCAACCGTCGTGATCACGGCCGCGCTGTTCGTTTTTTTTCGGTTTGCGCCGCTCGGCAAGGCGATCCGGGCATGCGCCGATAACTATACCGGCGCGCTGGTCGTCGGACTCAACGTCAAGCGGCTCTACGCGCTCACGTTCGGCCTCGGCGCCGCCTGCGTCGGCGCAGCGGGCTCCATGCTCGTGCTGCTGGTCGACGTGACCCCGGCGCTCGGACCAGCCTTGACGCTGCTCGCCTTCATCATCGTCATCACCGGCGGGCTCGGCTCGATGCCGGGCGCGGTGCTCGGCGGCGTGCTGATCGGACTTACCGAGGCGATGGCCGGCCTGTTCTTCACTCCATCGGCCAAGAGCATGTTCTCGTTCGGCCTGCTCGTGCTGGTGCTGCTGTTCCGGCCACAAGGCCTTCTGGGCAAGCGACTATCATGATCGGGCGGCTGTTCGACGAAGTCCCGCGCCGCGGCCTTGTGCTACTGGCTGGATTACTCGTCGTGCTGCTGGCGGCGCCCTGGATCGCCAACGACTACCTCCTCACCGTCCTCATTATCGTTCTCTACTTCGCCTATACCGGCCAGGCCTGGAACGTGATGATGGGGTTCGCCGGCCAGCTCTCGCTTGGCCACGCCATCTATGTCGGGCTCGGCGGTTATGCGGCCGCGGCGCTCTACGTGCATTTCGGCATCGGGCCTTGGCTCGGTTTGACGGCGGCGGTTGCGATTGCGATGGCCTGCGGCGCCATCATCGGATTTCTCGCATTTCGCTTCGGCGTTGGCGGCGTTTACTTCGCGATTTTAACCATCGCCTTCGCCGAGTTCGCGCGCATCGGTTTCGATCATTTCACGTGGGTCGGCGCTTCGAGCGGCTTCTTTCTGCCGGTCGCCAATTACACGCGTAATGACGTGTGGAACCTGCGCGGCAATCCAACGATGTTCTATTACGTGATGCTCGCGCTGACGATCGCTGCATTCGCGCTCTGTCACGTTCTGCTCAAGAGCCGCATAGGCTACTACTGGCAGGCGATCCGGGAGGACGAAGTTGCCGCCCGTTCCCTTGGCATCAATACGTTTCGCTACAAGATGTACGCGGTCGTCCTCTCGGCAGGCATGACCGCGGTCGCCGGCGTGTTCTTCGCGTTCTATTACAACAATCTGTTCCCGGAGCAGGTGTTTCACATCTCGCGCTCGATCGAGCTGATCCTGGGGCCGATCATCGGCGGGATCGGCACGCTGTTCGGCCCCCTCATCGGTGCATTTCTCCTCACCGGCCTATCTGAGGCCATGCAGGAGTTATTGACCGTGCTCGGTTTCGACGCGCCTGGGGCTAAACAGGTGTTTTACGGGCTGTGTCTGCTCGCGGTGGTGATGGCGCTTCCGGGCGGCGTGTGGCCGTGGCTTGCCGCCAAGCTGGGCGTGACCGGGCGGCGATCATGACGGCGCTTCTCACGGTCGATGGAATTGGCAAACGCTTTCGTGGGCTGCTCGCGGTCGATAACGTGAGCTTTCGCGTCGCGCAGGGCTCGATCTTCGCGGTGATCGGTCCGAACGGAGCGGGCAAGACCACGCTGTTCAACATCATCGCCGGGACCTTCGCGCCCGATGGGGGATCGATCACGTTTGCCGGCGAACGCATCGACGGACTCGCGCCCGACGAGATCTGCCGCCGCGGCATCGGCCGCACCTTCCAGCTGGTGCGGCCGTTCCCGGGGCTTTCGGTGGAGGACAATGTGCTCATCGGCGCGATGTTGCGTCGGCACGATCCAACGGCGGCGCGCCGCCGGGCGCACGAAGTCCTGGTGCGGCTCGATCTGTTCGGGAAGCGTCATCAACCCGCGTCCGCGCTGACGTTGCCGGACCGCAAACGCCTCGAAGTCGCGCGCGCGCTCGCCACCGATCCGAAGCTTCTGCTGCTCGACGAAGTGATGGCGGGGTTGCGGCCGGCCGAGACCGACCGCATGGTTTCGGTACTGACCGAACTCAACCGCGAGTCGGGGCTGACCATTCTCCTGATCGAGCACGTCATGCGTGCGGTGATGGCGCTCGCCGCGCGCGTGCTGGTGTTGCACCACGGTGCGGCAATCGCCGAAGGTCCGCCCGGGGCCGTCGTGCGCGAACCCGCGGTGGTGCAGTCTTATCTCGGCGCAGAGGCGGTCGATTGATGCTGCGCGTCGACAACGTCGATGTCTTCCACGGCGACGCGCAGGCGCTCGACGACGTATCGCTTCAGATCGACCAGGGGACGATCGTTGCCATCGTGGGGGCGAACGGGGCCGGCAAGACATCGCTCATTCGCACGATCGCCGGCATGCATCGTCCAGCGCGCGGCCGCATTGCCTTCCGTGATACCGACATCGGAGGATGGGACAGCTACCGGGTCTGCAACCTCGGCATCGGTCAAGTGGCGGAAGGCCGGCAGGTGTTTCCGACCTTATCAGTCGCGGAGAACCTCGACGTAGGCGCGATGCTTCCGCGCGCACGCGCCGGCCGCGCGAAAAATCTCGAACGGGTACTGGCATTGTTTCCGGTGCTCGCCGAGCGCTTGGGCCAGGCGGCGGGCACGCTCTCGGGCGGCGAGCAGCAGATGCTGGCGATCGGCCGCTGCCTCATGGGCGCGCCGGAGCTCGTCATGTTCGACGAGCCGTCGCTGGGCTTGGCGCCTGCCGTCGTGCAGCACCTGCTGCGCACGATCCGCGACCTCAACCAGGAAGGCCTCACCTGCGTGCTGATCGAACAGAACGTCGCGGTTTCGCTCAAGCTCGCCGCCCACGCCTACGTGCTCGAGAATGGGAGGATCACGCTCTCCGGCACGGGCGAGGCCCTTTTGGCCGACGACCGCGTGCGGCGCGCGTATCTGGGACTCTAAATTCCGAGCGCCAGTTGTACTCCGCGCTCTACGCCGCCGGCGGAACGACTGTTACCGTCAATTGGCCCACGCCTTCGATTTCGCACTCGAGTTTGTCGCCGGGCACCGTCGCGGCTACGCCCGACGGCGTTCCGGTCATGATGATGTCGCCGGCGGCAACCTCGACCATTTCCGAGAGCTTGACGACGATCTCGGGCACGTTCCAGATCATCTGCGCCAGATCGCCG
>DASQXF010000528.1:0-6915 GCA_035639895.1 Xanthobacteraceae bacterium | reverse complement strand
GCAAATCCTCGACACCGGCCCCGTAGACCCCGGGCGCGGTGCCGAAGATGCGTGCAATCGGCGCACCTGCCGATCCCGCAGCGGCCAGCGGGTTCTCGTCAGCTTCCTCTTCGCGTGCAGCGACCGCGCGCACGGCCGCATCGATGAGGGCGATCTGGGCGGGGAACAAGTCCCGGAACAGACCCGAGATGCGCCAGGTCACATCAACGCGGGACCTACCCATGCTTGCCGTGGGCAAGACCTCGATACCTGTGACGCGGCCGGTCGCTTGCTCCCACGTCGGGCGGCAACCCATCAAGGCGAGGCCCTGGGCGATCTCCTCGCCGCCGGTGCGCAAGGTGGCGCTGCCCCAAAGATCGATGACCGACGCGCGCGGCATTTCGCCATGCGTTTGCGCGTAGGCGCGGATTACCTCGTCGGCGGCAAGGCGGCCGAGATCGCTCGCCGTCGGCGTCGGCAGCATGCGCGGATCGGCGATGAACATGTTACGTCCGGTCGGCAGGACGTCGCGGCGACCGCGCGCTGGAGAGCCGGCGGGGCCGGGCGCGATGCGGCGACCGTCCAGCGCGGCGAGGATCGCAACGCGTTCCGCTTGCGCGCTCGAGCGCCAAGCAGGATCCCCGACGTTCGCGGGCGCGCGCCCATAGATGTGAAGTCCGTCCTTGACGCTGAGATCCTTGAGATCGCAGAGCCAAGCGTCGATGCGCCGCAATGCATCGTCCGGACTATCGTCCGAGCCTACGCGTGCTTCGACCCCAAGCCCGGTGCGCTCGGCATGTTCCAGGATCAGCCGCGCGAGCCGCTCCCGCCGGCGCCGATCAAGGCCGTCCGCCTGAGCATATTCGTCGAGAAGCCGCTCGAGCTCGCGGGCATCCCCCACAAGACCTGCTTCGACCAGCGGCGGCGGCAGGTGACCGATGGTCACCGCGCCGATCCGGCGCTTTGCCTGCGCCGCCTCTCCCGGGTTGCTGACGAGGAAGGGATAGATCACGGGCAGACAGCCGACCATCAATTCCGGAAAGCAGGAAGCGGTCAGCGCCACGGCCTTGCCGGGCAGCCACTCGAAGGTGCCGTGCGCGCCCATGTGGACGAGGGCATCCACCTTCGCAACGTGTCGCAGCCAAAGGCCAAACGCGAGTAGCGCATGGCGCGGCGGCAACGTCGCGTCGTGGTAGTCGGCCCGGCGGTCGGTCGAGCGTCCGCGGTCGGGAGGGAAAGCGACGACGACGTTCTCGAACGTCCGGGCGCGAAAGCGAAATGCGCCATCATGCACGTCGGTATCGTCTTGCGGGTCGCCCCATGCCGCCTGTATGCGCTCGATGGCCTCACCGGGAAACATCCCAATGAGATCCCGATAGACATCGAGCGAGAGGACCGCCTCGCTCGCAGGCTCAAGCAGCGCATCGAGCAATGCGCGCGAGGTGGTCGGCGCCCCGGCGATAGCGTAATCCGCCGTTTCCATGTCCGACAGCAGGGAGAGCACGCTCGCGGGGACGTCGAGGCCGACCGCATAACCGCCTCGGCCCTGCACACCCGGATAATCCGGCAATAACACTGCGACGCGCCGCTCGGCCCGCGGTTTCGCCTGAAGCTTCACCAGCGCCGCCACCCGGTCGGCCAGAATCGCGATCCGGTCTGCCTCAGGCACGCTTCCGAACGCGCTGAAACACAATTCAGCTTGCGTCGGCAGTGGTCCCTTGAAAGCAATCACGCCCTGCAGCACTCGCCCATCGAGTTCCGGCAGGACAACGTGCATCGCGAGATCGGCAGGCCCGAGCCCGCGTAGGCTTTGCGTCCAGGCCGAGCGCCTGGTGGTGGCAATCACCGCCTGCAGCACAGGCATGTCGCTTCCATCGAAGGGTGTCGGCTCGTCCGCTGCTGCAGTGGCCGCGAAAGCGGTGGTGGTGACGACGACGGCGGGCTCAAGTCGCGCGAGCGCCGCGCGGATGAATGCCGCCACCGCGCGATCTTTCAGAGTGGGTACCACCAATGGAGCAGGCGCGAGACCACGTTTCGTCAGCGCGTGACACAGCTCATCTATGGGGGCCGTATCGGCCGCAAGCAGCATCGCGCGGTAAAAGATGATCGGCACGCAAGGCCGGCCTTTCGGGCAAGCCGAGACGAGTCGGTCGAGATCGACGGCGCCTTCGCCGGGGATGTATCCAGCGGTGCGCGGCACCGGGCGCGGCTCGGGCGTCTCGACGAGCGATCCCGCATGGCGCGCAAGCCGCCGAAGCAGCGCCGCCAAGTTCTCTGGTCCGCCTTCGCGAAAGAAACGCAACAGCGTCTCGAGTTCATGCGCCGGCAATGTGGAGGCTTCGACGAGGCGAGGATCGTCGCGATCTTCGCCTGGCAGAAGCGCGAGTGCGATGGAGCTTTCACGCGCAAGCGACGACAGCCGTTCGACCCCGTAACGCCACCAGTCAAGACCGCCGAGCAGGCGCACCACCACGACCTTGGCATGCCTCCCCACGGTGTCGAGCCACAGGTCGACTGAAAACGGGTGACGTAGATCCCGCAAGTTTGCGAGCCGGACGGTCGGAAGCAAATCCCGCTGCGCTGTCCAGGCGGCTGCAAGGCCGGACAGATCGCTGTCCGCGAAAGACAAAATGGCAATGTCAGCGGGAGTCTGGCGTAGATCGACCGCTTCGACCACATCGTCGAGCGAAGCCGAAGTCGTCGCCAGCAGATGCATCTTTCACCCTAGCAGCGCGCGTGTGATGCTGTCGCGATCGAGCCCCTTCATACCGATGACCACAAGCTGACCTTGTCGATCCTCCGCCGCAGTCCAGGCACGGTCATAGTGATGGCTGACGCGCGGACCGACTGCCTGCACCAGCAGGCGCATCGTTTTGCCCGCCACCGCGACAAATCCCTTCACGCGCAGGACACTCGCGTCCGCCGCCGCAGCCGCAATGCGCGCCGCAAGGGCCGCCGGATCGGAAATCTCCGGCAGCGCCACGCTGAAGCTTTCAAAATCGTCGTGATCGTGTTGCAGCTCCGCGTCGTGGCGTGTGCGGCGATTTTCGATGTCGTTTTCGGTTCCCACGTCCAAGCCGAGCAGCGCCGCCGGATCAACCTTGCCATCGGCCACCGGGACGACCTTCACCGCACGCGCCAGCGCCTTTCCGATTGCGGCGATCGCCTTCTCGGCCCCGGCGCTATCCAGCAGGTCGCGTTTGTTGAGCACCACGAGATCGGCGCAGGCGATCTGATCCTCGAAGACTTCCTCGATCGGATCGTCGTGATTTAGCGCGGCATCGGCCTCGCGCTGGCGCGCGAGCGCGCTGAGATCGGCAGCGAACCGGCCCTGCGCCAGTGCCGCGCCGTCGACCACGGCGACCACCCCATCGACGGTGACGCGACTCTTGATCGCCGGCCAATGGAAGGCCTGCACCAGCGGCTTCGGCAGCGCGAGGCCGGACGTTTCGATCACGATATGCTCGACCGGCGGTGTTCGCGCCAGGATCGTATCCAGGGCCGGGACAAAATCGTCGGCAACCGTGCAGCAGAGACAGCCGTTGGCCAATTCGACGATATTGTCTTGCGGACACGTCTCGTCGCCGCAGCCTTTGAGAATTTCCCCGTCGATGCCGACATCGCCGAACTCGTTCACGATCACCGCCAGTCGCCGTCCGTTCGCGTGGGCCATCACATGCCGGATCAGCGTCGTTTTGCCGGCTCCGAGAAAACCGGTCACGATTGTGCAGGGGACGCGTGCGGTCGATTTGGTCATTCGGGCTCCTCGAAATCCATGGGAGGCACGCGGGCGATGAGCCCGCGCTTGAGCGATTGCGGGCGTTCGCGCCATGGCATGATGCCATCAGCCGCGCTCGCCAGCAGGCGCGCACCGTCGACGAGCGCCGATGCGCAAGCGGCATCGAGGCCGCCGAAGACATATGTCCAGGAGCCATTGCAGCGCACCGCCGCGCTCAAGCCGCGCGTGCAATTCGCCAAGCACCGCACCGGCTTGATCACGACGCCGCTGCCTTGCGCAGCTTTCGCCGTCGCCGCCGCCAGGATCGCACCGGGGCGCGGGTCCGTGTCGGGTCCGCCGGGATGTCGGCAGGTGATGCATACGTACACGGTCGCAGCACCAGCGAATGCTTGCGGATCGGCCTCGCCCGATTTGTCGATAGAACTCACGCGTGTCGCTCCGCAGGGCGCTCGCCGCAATCCGGGTGCTTGATGCGAAGCGACCGACCCCGAGGCACCCCGCCCGGGCCACGACCGAATCGCCGGTAGGTCTCCTGACTCGCGGATCGCCGCCCGTCGCCGCCTTCCCGGGGATCTCCCCAGTGGCAATTTGGTACGGGCTCACCGCCTACAGTTGCGGGGGCAGCTGCGGCTTTGGAACACTCGTTCCGCACCGCATTCCCTGTTCGCTCTCGGATGAGAGACCGTCGATCGCGGGCACTTAACGGCCGCCTTCTGCATTTTGTCAATGCCGAGGCGCCGTCGCGCTTGCGGCCGATTCCTTGGTAGCTATAGTCGTGCGGTCGTCGATTCCCACCGGTGGGACGAAAAAGGGAACGTGGTGAGGGCGTTGCCCAGAGCCGCGGCTGTCCCCGCAACTGTAAGCGGCGAGCTTTACTCGATCAGCCACTGGAGCACACTCCCGCTCCGGGAAGGTGGAGGGAAAGCAGGGACCCGCGAGCCAGGAGACCTGTCGACGATGCCAACCTTAACCACGCCTTCGGGTGGAAGGCGCATGGGGGACGCCATGAGCTTACGTTTCATTTGCCGCACGGCACTCGTTGCGGTGCTGTCTGTCTTCGCGACATCGGCATTTGCCCATCATGCAATGGGCGGCAAGACTCCCGCGACATTCATTGAAGGTCTGTTGTCCGGAATCGGCCATCCGGTGATTGGTCCGGACCATCTGGCTTTTTTGTTGGCGATCGGGATCGCCGTTGGCATCGGCGGCCTCAACCTGGCATTACCGGCGCTGTTCGTGATTGCCTCGGCGACTGGTGTCATGCTTCACGTCAACGGCATCAATTTCCCGGGCGCCGAGATTATCGTTGCCTGTTCGGTCCTCTTTGCGGGCGTTCTGATTGTGCGCGGACGCGCTCTATCGGTCTGGTGGTGGATGGCGCTTTTCACCGTCGCAGGTCTCTTCCATGGCTACGCGTTCGGCGAATCTATTGTCGGGGCGGAGAGAGCTCCGCTGCAGGCGTACCTCGTGGGCCTCGTTCTCATCCAGAGCGCGCTCACTCTCGGAATCGCGCTGTTTGTGCGCTGGCGAGGGGGCGGTGTGTCCCAACTCGCGCCACGGCTTGTCGGAGCGATGATCGTGGGAGTCGGGTTGACGACCCTGATCGGGCAACTCGCTTCCGGCGCGTAGAAGTTGGCGACGCCTGCTGCATCCTGCAGCGCCGGGCTTACGCTCGTTCTCGGCGGCGCTCGCTCGGGCAAAAGCCGCTACGCCGAGGGCTTGATCACGGTTCTGCCGCCGCCTTGGATCTATGTGGCGACCGCCGAACCAGGCGATGCCGAGATGGCAGAGCGCATTGCTGCCCATCGCACGCGACGGGGAACAGATTGGAGCACGCTCGAAGTGCCGCGCGATCTCGTGGGGACCCTCTCCGCCCACCAGGAGACACCCTTGCTCGTCGACTGTTTGACGCTGTGGCTCTCAAACATATTGCTTGCAGGAGCGGATATCGACGTTGAAATCGAGCGGCTTGAATGTGCGTTGACACGAGCTACAGCACCGCTTGTGTTGGTCGCCAACGAGGTCGGCTTTGGCATTGTGCCCGATAATCCTCTCGGCCGGCGTTTCCGCGATGCTCAGGGCCTGCTCAATCAGCGGATTGCCGCGCGCGCCGATCGCGTCGTCCTCGTCGTTGCCGGATTGCCGCTCACCATAAAGGGTCAGCCATGACGAGACCGATCGATGAGGACGAGGTCGAGCGGCATCGCGCCAAAATGGCAAAGCGTAAGGCGGTGCAGGATGCCGAGGTCGCCGGCAAGACGATCGAAAAGGGCCTGCTCATCGTCCATACCGGGACGGGCAAGGGCAAATCGACGGCCGCCTTCGGGCTCGCGTTGCGGATGCTCGGCCGTGGCCACCGCGTCGGCGTCGTGCAATTCATCAAAGGGGCATGGCACTCGGCCGAGCGTGATGCGCTCGTCCGCTTCGCCGACCAAGTCTCCTGGCACACCATGGGCGAAGGCTTCACATGGGATACGCAGGACCTCAAGCGCGACATTGCCGCCGCGGAGCGGGCATGGGAAAAAGCGCTCGAACTCATGGGCGACCCGACATTCGGCCTGGTGATCCTCGACGAACTCAATATCGCGCTGCGCTATGCTTACCTTGATGTGCATACCGTGGTCAGCGCATTGAGCGCGCGCAGAGCGGGGCTTCACGTCGTCGTCACGGGTCGCAACGCCAAGCCTGAGCTCATCGCCGCAGCCGATCTCGTCACCGAGATGACCTTGGTGAAGCACCACTTCGCAGCCGGCGTGAAAGCCCAGCCCGGCATCGAGTTCTGAGCGTGCCCGCCCGCGCGATCATGTTCCAGGGTACCGGCTCCGACGTCGGCAAATCGCTGATTGTCGCCGGCCTGGCGCGGGCTTTGGCAAACCGCGGGCTCAAGGTGCGGCCGTTCAAGCCGCAAAACATGTCCAACAATGCGGCTGTGACGGCGGACGGTGGCGAGATTGGCCGGGCGCAGGCGCTGCAGGCGCGCGCCGCGCGCACGGCGCCAAGCGTGCACATGAATCCCGTGCTGCTCAAGCCGCAGAGCGAGGTCGGTGCGCAGGTTGTCGTACAGGGCTGCGTTCGCGGGACGGCAAAGGCCGCCGCCTATCAGCGTATGAAGCCGGATCTGGCGCCGTTCGTCCTTGATAGCTACGCACGGCTCAAGGCGGAGGCCGACATCGTGCTCGTCGAGGGCGCCGGCAGCG
>DASQXF010000527.1:0-2940 GCA_035639895.1 Xanthobacteraceae bacterium | reverse complement strand
ACATATCGAGCATGTCCAGTTCGGCGTCGTGCTGGCGACCTTCGCCATCGCCTATCCCATTCTCGGCGGCCTTTCCAATGTGCTCGGCACCCTGCTCGCCGTCATCTTCATTCAGGGCTTCCTGATCGAAGGTCTTCGCTTCATGGGCGATTGGCGCAATCTACTGTTCGGCGGGTTGATCGTGCTCGCGATGAATGTGCGCCCGCGCGGATTGCTCGACGCCGGGGCCATGCTCGCCCTCAAGCGGCTGGTCGTCCCGAGCGGGGATCGAAACGGTGCTTGATCTGCAGGGACTCACCAAGCATTTTGGAGGCGTCCGCGCGGTCGACGGCATCGATCTGGCTGTTGCGCGCGGCGAAATCGTCGGCCTCATCGGCCCGAACGGCTCGGGCAAGAGCACGATCGTCAATCTGATCTGCGGTTTGCTTCCCCCCACCGCAGGCCGCGTCGTCTTCAACGGCGCCGACATCTGTCGTCTGCCGCCGCATGCGCGTGTGACGCTCGGAATTGCGCGCACGTTCCAGAACATACGCCTGTTCGGGCAATTGACGGTTTGGCAGAATCTCTGGGTTGCGCAGAATTCCGGCGAGCAGCGCAATCAGAATTTTCTCCGGCGCTGGCTCGGCGGCTCGAGCGGCGCATGGGAGGAGATCAACCGGACCCTCGAGTTTTTCGATCTTGCGCATAAGCGCGATGAATTGGCAGCCAATCTGGCATTCGGCGAGCAGCGGCGGCTCGAATTCGCCCGCGCTCTCGCTGCGAAGCCTGCCTTGCTGCTGCTCGACGAACCGGCAGCGGGCATGAACGCTGAGGAAGTCGATCAACTCGACCGCCGAATCCGCAAGCTACGCCAGGACGGCGTTACCACGCTCTTGATCGAGCACCATGTAGAGCTGGTCATGTCGGTGGCAGATCGCGTCGCCGTGCTCAACTTCGGCCAGAAGATCGCCGAAGGAACGCCGGCTTTCGTTCAGGCCGACCCTGCGGTGCGCGAGGCCTATCTCGGCACTGCCGCGGTCGCATGAGGAGTGAGATGCTCGATATATCCGACCTCGTCACCGCCTACGGCAAGATCGACGCGTTGAAAGGCGTGTCGCTGCAGGTCGAGACCGGAAAAATCACCTGCCTGCTCGGACCCAACGGTGCGGGCAAGACCACGCTGATGATGACAATTGCCGGTCTCTTACATCCGCGCCGCGGCTCCATCCGACTCGCCGGCACCGAGTTGGTCGGACTATCGCCAGCCGGAATCGTCGGGCACGGCATCGCGCTCGTGCCCGAGAACCGGCTCGTCTTCCCGCAGATGAGCGTGCGCGAAAATCTGCTCGCGGGCGCCTATCAGCGCAAAGACAAGGTCGGGATCGATGCTGACCTCCAGCAGATGTATGCCCGCTTTCCACGCTTGAACGAGCGGAACGAGCAATTGGCCGGCACTCTCTCCGGCGGGGAGCAGCAGATGCTCGCGGTCGCCCGCGCCCTCATGTCGCGGCCGCGCGTGTTGCTCATGGACGAGCCGTCGCTTGGGCTCGCGCCCCTTATTGTCGCGGAGATCTTCAATATCGTCCGCGGGCTCAATCGCGATGGCACTACCATCTTCCTGGTCGAACAGAACGCGCACATGGCGCTGCAGGTTGCGCATCGATTCTTGCTGATGGAGCAGGGGCGCATCACGTTCAAAGGAATGCCCGGCCAACTGGCCGAAGACGAGGTCATCCAACGCGCCTATTTGGGGACGCGCCGCGCGGCCGGCTGACGCAACCGCGGTAGAGGCCGATGATCGACCTCATCCAGAACACCATCGACGGCGTGATGATTGGCTCGTCCTACGGGCTGCTGGCGCTCGGCTTCACCCTGATTTTCGGCGTGATGCGCAGGCTCGACTTGGCCTACGGCCCGTCCATCATGATTGGCGGCTATTTCGGAACCATCCTCTATTTGTACTACGGCGCCGGGCCGTTCGTGGTGGCGAGCGCCGTGGTCATCGGGGCGGTGATTGCCGGCATCTATGTCGAGCGGCTCTGTTTCGCGCCGATGAAGGCCGGCGCCGCCATCGCATCGATGGTGTCAAGCTTCGCGATCTGGATGCAGCTCGAACAGGCGGCGATCCTGGTCTTGCCCCGCCACACCTATCCGTTCCCGCCGCTCGCAACCGCCGCGCCGCTCGAATTCGGGCCCTTCTTGGTACGTGTCGATCATCTCATCATGCTGGTCTGCGCGCTCGCGCTGGCGGCGGCCGTGCATATCGCGCTCTATCGCACCCGATTTGGGCTCGCCTTGCGCGCCATCATCGGCAACCCGGTCGCGGCTCATCTGGTCGGGATCAATGTGCGGACGGCCGTGCTGCTAGCATTCGCGGGCGCCTCGGCGGTCGGCGGCGCTGCCGGCTTCCTCGTGCTCGCGGTCGACCAACAGGTCACGCCGATGTTCGGCATGTGGGCGACATTGAAGGGCCTGATCGCCATGATGATCGGGGGACTCGGATCCGTGCCTGGCGCGGTTGTCGGTGGATTACTGCTGGGCATCGTGGAGGCCAACAGCCAATGGTACTTCGGGCCGCAGATTCGCGATCTCGTCGCTTATGTCGTGTTATTTGCATTTCTGGTGGTGCGTCCGCGGGGCTTGCTCGGCAGCGCGCCCGAACCCGCGATGCCGCCGAAGGCTTGATTCATGGACGACTATCTCATCGGGGTATTGTCCAATATCGGCGTCATCTCTTTCGTCGCCCTGTCCGCCTATCTACTGCTGCTGACCGGAGAGATTTCCTTCGGCCAGCAAGGCTTCTTCGCGATCGGAGCATATGCTGCGGGTATAGCGACCGCCTTGTGGGGCTGGTCGCTGACAGCGGCCCTCGTTTGGGGCGCGGCGGTCAGTGGTGGCGCGGCGCTGCTGGTCGGCGTGCCGACGCTACGGCTGCACGGCCTCTACTTCGCGATCGCGACT
>DASQXF010000526.1:0-2327 GCA_035639895.1 Xanthobacteraceae bacterium | reverse complement strand
CGTCGTCGGCGCCGTCACCGTCCATGAACACCACGATGTCGGTACCCTCGGCCGCCCTCGTCGCCAATAGGCATGCCCGACCATAGCCGCGGCCAGCCTCGATCACTTCCGCGCCCGCCGCTTTGGCCCGCACCGCGGTGGCGTCGCGGCTGCCACCGTCCGCCACGATGACGCGAGAAACGATCGCGCGGGGGAGGCTGCGCACCACTTCCGCGATCGACTGCTCCTCATCGAGCGTCGGGATCACCACGACCACGCTTCGGCGGGCGGCCTGTCCCGCAACGCCATGATCGCTTCGCAGAGTCGCATCCGTCATTCAAAGGCTCCAGCGCAGGCCGCAGTTGGCGCAGCTGGCACGCGGGTTGTCGGATAGTAGCGCTTCGCGGAACGAGCGATAGGCGGCACCGTTCCAAATTTCTTGCAGCGTTTCTTGGGTGGCATCGCCTAACGTATAGTTTTCGTATCCGTGCTGGGAGAACGGCGCGATGCAACAAGGCAGCGCGCGTCCGTTTGCGGTGAAATACATCACCGTCCAGGGCCGCCGGCAGAGCGTCCAGGGCGAGCCGCGGTCCTGTCGCTTGAGACTCAGGCCCGGCTCCGATGCGCCGCCGGAGGCGGCAAACGTGATGCCGTGAGAGCGCGCGAGCTCGGTTGCCGTCTCGAGATAGGTTGCCTCCTCGCGCGTCACTTGCTCGTAGAGAGCCTGGTCGGGGCGGGCCAGGCCGATCGCGTCGTTGTCGAAGAATACCAGGCGCTGCAGATAGACTTCGCGCACGCCGATCTCCGCGGCAACCTCCACGAAGGTCGGCAGCTCGGCGATCGTTTGTTTGAGCCCGGTGAGCCAAAGAGAGACACGCGGCCGATCCGCCCCTTCACGTTCCTGCAAATTGCAAAAGGCGCGCACGTTGCGCAGGATGCGGGCAAAGTAATCCTTGCCGCGGATGGCCCGAAAAGATTTGGCGTTCGACGCATCGAGCGAGACGCGCAGCTCGTCGAGGCGCGCCTCGATCAGCGCACGGCCATTTCTCTCGTTGAGAAGGGTGCCGTTGGTGTTGAACAACACGTAGGTGCCGCGGTCCTTGAGATAGCGCACCATCCGCGCCAGATCTCTCACCAGCATTGGTTCGCCCACTCCGTGTAAAACAGCGCGTTGCAGGTTTGGAATCTGGTCGACGATCGAGACGAACAGCTCCCAGCTCATGTCGGCGGGGGGCTCGAGCTCCGCGTAGGTGCGCGGACAGGTCGTGCACAAGAGGTTGCAGCGGTTCGTGGTCTCGAGATAGACGCAGACCGGCTGTCGGGTCGCGTAGTCGCCGCGCCGATCCTCGACGCTCTCGAAATAGCGCCTGGGATCGACCTTCGTCTCAGGCGGCGACTGCATCGGCATCGGGCTCCTCCGCCTTGCGTCGCTGACGCAGCGCAAATTCCGCGATGAGAATGAAAATACAGGGGACGTAGATCGGGACTCCGTCCCACACCGTTGGAGGCCACTCCGCGAAGTAGAGATAGCTGGAGGCGCAAGTGAGATAGATCACCCCGATGACGGGGTAGAAGCACAGGAACGGCACCAGCCAGGCGAAGTACCAAGCATAATGCGGCGACAGCAGGAGAGTGAATGCGACGGCGAGCAACATGGCGCCGGCGAGATCCGCGTCTGCCTTTCGGGGCCGCATGACGGTGAAGAGGGCGAGCGCCGCCATCACCGTCGCCGCGGTCACTACGTAGCCGGCAAAGGCTTGCTGCGGCAGCGGGACGATCGCCTCGATGAGTTGCCACGGGAAAATTCCCGCGCCGCGATCCAAGCCTTCTTCGCCGATGTAGCTGCCGAGGAATCCGAACACTTTCGCGCCGACGCCGATATAAGGCAGGTACAGCGCGGCGATGGTGGCGACAAAGGCCACAGGAAGGCGCCAGTCCCAACGTTTATAGAGGGCGGGAGCCGTTACGACGGGAATGTACTTGACCAGCACGCCGGCACCGAGCGCGACGCCGGCAAGAATCGGCGAACGCCGCTCGATCGCCAGGAAGGCCAGGAGCAGAAAGGCGATGGCCACGATGTCGACGTGGCCGCTGCGCGCAAACTCCCACAAGGGCAAGGGATGCCACGCGTAGAGAAGGATGCGCGAGCGCGGCAGGCCGCGCAGCGCGAGCAATTGCAGCATCGTCCAGACCGCCAGTGCTTCGAACGCCAGCATGGCAGCCTTCATTGCGGCCGGAGCCTCCGATATCCGCGTGATCAGATAGAAGACGATCTGCGAGGTCGGCGGATAGATCGTCGGGGCATAATCGACACGATTGATGAAGGGATAGACCGCGGCGTCGCGCAG
>DASQXF010000525.1:0-2132 GCA_035639895.1 Xanthobacteraceae bacterium | reverse complement strand
GGTCGTCCTTGAGCGGCTCGGCGGCGGCACCGGTGAGTAAGGTGCCGACCCCGGTCGTCGTTGCGCCCGCGAACACGATGCCGCGCCCGAGCAGCGCGCGGCGGTCGAGCAGGCCGTTGCCGGCCACCGGCTCCAGCGACGAAGTTTTTCGGCGTTTGCGAATGATCATGAGATCTTCCTCCCCGGTGAACGGCGGCGTGACTCGCCGCTCTTGCCTTCCTTGCATGGAGCCGACGGGCGTCTGGTCCTGGAAGGCAGGATATTCCTTCGCTTCAAGCTGCGGCAGAATCGACGAGCAGCTTTAACGAGGGTGAGAAAGATTAGCTCCGTTTGCAAATCCGCTGCAACGAATGGGACAACGTGATTGACCTATCTGCCGTTATCATCGAGCAGCCAGCCGAATTTTTCGCGCGCCTTGCGCGCGACCTCCGCGCTCGGCGCGTTGGTGGGCGGAAACTTGTCGCGCCAGTGAAACGGCCTGCAGGCGTCAATCAGTGCCACCGAATGGGTCATGTTGCCGAGGGCGCGCCGCTCCGGGGGCAGCGCCGGATCGGCGGGCGAATCCCAGGAGCCGGCGATGAACTGAATTGATTCCTTAGGGTCGGTACGCGTGAGCATGGCCCATAGCAGATGGTCGAGATTGGTCACGTCCACGTCGTCGTCGACCACGACGATATACTTCGACGCGTAGGCGGAGGCGCCACACTGGGCGGCGACATGCGCGACCTGCACCGCATGGCCGGGATAGCGCTGTGTGATGGATACCCCGTGCAGCATGCGCGCGCCGCCGACCTCATGGCACCACACCGCCTGCACGCCGGGAACGCCGGCATTGGCGATGTTCTGCTTGATCGTCGCCGAGCGCATCACGGCGCGATAACGCGCCATTTCATCCGGCCCCGCGCCCATCGGCGGCACGCCCAGCACGATCGGATCATTCCGATAATAGATCGCTCTTATATCGAGCACTGGAATTTGCCGCATGCCGCCGGCGTAATGCCCGGTCCATTCGCCGAACGGGCCCTCCGCATGCACGCGGTCGGGCGGCACGTAGCCTTCGAGCACGATCTCGGCATTGGCTGGAAACGGCAGCCCGGTAACCTTGCCGCGCACCATCTTGATCGGGCGCCCGCGCAGGCCGCCGACAAGATCGAGTTCGAATACGCCATATGGCGCTTCCAGCCCACCGAAGAAGAACGCGATCGGATCGCCGCCGAGCACCATGGCCACCGGCAAAGGCTCGCCCCGTTTGAACGCCTTGTCGCGATGGATGCGGCCGTGGTGGCCCGCCTCCATCACGATGCCCACGGTTTTTTTGTCATGCACTTGCGCGCGATACGCGCCGGCATTGAGCCAGTTTTCCTCCGGGTCGCGGGTGATGCTGTAGGTGCCGGTGCCGATGTAGCGGCCGCCGTCCTTTTCGTGCCACTTCGGCGCCGGAAATATGGTGACGTCGACGTCGTCACCCATCATGACGTTCTCGAACACGGGTCCGTCGTCGACCACGACGTGCGGCACGATGCGCCGGTCCTGTAGGTAGGCCTCGCGGTAGGCGTCGCTTAGCTCCCATTTGCTGAGATGATCGGGAAAACCGAGCGTCATATTGCGCCGCTTGCCCGCGAACACGTTCATGAGCAGACGAAAGCCTTTCGCACAGCCCGGAATGTCCTCGAACATGACGCAGGGGCCATGCTCGGCGCGCAGCACCGCCTCGGCCGCTAGTCCGATGTCCTCCTCGCAATTGGCGCCTTTGACGGTGCGGACCTCGCCGAGGCGTTCGGCCATGGCGAGCCATTCGCGTAGGTCGTCGTAGGCAATGTTGCCGGCGAAGTTGCTTTGCCCGCTCATCGAAGCATCACCCGTTGCTCAGCTCCCGCCCGAACGGCATCATAGAACGTTCTCGAGCCTGCGTCGTTTTGTGGTCTTCGCGCAAGCGGGGACCCTTATTCCAGAGGCTGGTGATTATGGGCTCCCGCTTTCGCGGGAATGACGGAGGAGAGGCCCAAAAACGAAAACGTCACAATCCCAAGTAGGAGCGCGCCACCGCACTATCGCGCGCGAGCAAATCGGCCTCGCCTTCGCCGACGATGCGCCCGAGCGCCAGAAGATAGGCGCGATCGGCCATCGCGAGC
>DASQXF010000524.1:0-2877 GCA_035639895.1 Xanthobacteraceae bacterium | reverse complement strand
TCACCTCGGTTTGCACCGGCGCGTTTATTCTCGGCGTTGCGGGCTTACTCAAGGGGCGACGGGTCACGACGCATTGGGCTTATACCGATCTCTTGCCTCTGGTCGGGGCGACATACGAGAAAGCAAGAGTCGTCAAAGACGGCCACGTGATCACCGCAGGAGGCGTCACCTCGGGCATCGATTTCGGACTCAGCGTCATAGCGGAGATTGCGGGCGAGACGACCGCCCAGGCAATCCAGCTCGGCATCGAGTACGACCCGGCGCCGCCATTTGATGCGGGGCATCCGGATAGAGCACCGGCGGCTGTCAAAGCAGCGGTGTCCGGTCGCTATGCGAAGGCTAATTCGGCGCTCCGTGCGGGTCTTGAGCAGGCAGTTCAGGCACAACGAAGCGGAGCATCCACCCTGGGATGAGGCTGCGCGGGACTTGCCCCTCGTCACATCACGCCGATCTGAAGGCAGTCGCCATCTCAGCAGCGAGCGCAATGCCGATGCGCGTGCCAGTCGGAGGTAGCGAGGAGACTTCGCGGCTCGGCACGCGCAACAGCACCCGCCCCGAAACCGCTTCCGGCACCTCCACGTAAAGATCGATGTGGCCGCCCTGATAGATTTGCGCGGCGACGATGCCGTTCGCCGCGGCGCCCACGTCCGCTGGCGCGACGCGCAGGTCCTCCGGTCGAACGAAAAGATCGACGGCGCTGCCCACCATGCCGCCCTCTAACGTTCGACTTGGCACCGCCACCCGTGCCGCGCCAAGCGCGACCGTCGCGGTCGCTCCGTCGATCCGCTCGAGGCGCGCGCGCAAGACGTTGGCGTCTCCGATGAAGGAGGCGACGAATCGATCGATGGGATGGCGATAGATCTCGCCCGGCGTGTCGAGTTGGCGGATGCGGCCGTCCGCGACCACGGCGATGCGGTCGGACAGGCTCAGCGCCTCGCTCTGGTCGTGGGTGACGAAGATGGTTGTGACCCCGAGCTTGCGTTGAATCTCCTTCAGCTCGACCTGCATCGAGGCGCGCAGATTCCGGTCGAGCGCCGAGAACGGCTCGTCGAGCAACAACACCTTGGGACGAATGACGAGGGCGCGCGCGAGCGCGACCCGCTGCTGCTGGCCGCCGGAGAGTTGGCGAGGCCTGCGATCTTCAAGCCCGGCAAGCTTGACCAGTGCAAGCGCCTCCGCGGTGCGGCGTGCGATCTCCGCCTTGGCGATGCGCCGCATCTTGAGGCCGTAGCCGACATTGGCCGCGACGTTCATGTGCGGGAAGAGCGCGTAGTTCTGGAACATGATGCCGATCTCGCGCCGATAGGCGGGCACATCGGTGATGCGGCGGCCGTCGATGACGATCTCGCCGCTCTCCGGCATCAGGAAGCCGGCAACGAGGTTGAGCAGCGTGGTCTTGCCGCAGCCGGACGGACCCAGCAGCGTCATCAGCTCGCCGCGACGGACCAGCAGTGACACGTCATCGAGCGCGGTGATTCTGCCGAAGCGCTTGGTCACTCGGTCGAGCTCAACGGCGATGTGCTCGCCACCGTTCGTCCGGCCTGCGCGCGCGGCGATCGAACCCGAAAGCGCGCCTTCAGCGGGGCTGCTCAACGTTGAGAACCTTTGCCAGGCCAAGGAACGTGTTGGCCAGTGTCAGCAGCGTCGCGGTGATCACAATGTATATGACCGAGATCGCCGCCATCGAGGGGTCGGCATATTCGCGCACGTAGTTGTAAAGCGCCACGGGCAGCGTTTGCGTGCGCTGCGCCGTCACGAACAGCGAAGCGGTAAATTCATTGAACGAGAGGATCGCCGCGAACAACCAGCCACTGACCAGGCCGGGCAGCAGCAGCGGTAGGGTGACCGTGGTGAGGACGCGCCGCGGCGATGCGCCGAGACTCGCGGCGGCGAGCTCCAGATGCGGATCGAGGTTGCGCAACGAGATATACACGCTGCGCAGCACGAACGGCAGCACGAGCACCACATGGCAGGCGATGACCACGGCATATCCGCGCGCCAAACCTACCTGCGCAGCGAGGATCAGAAACCCGAGGCCGATCGTGAAATGCGGCACGACCAGCGGCGAAAGCAGCACGGCCTCCAGCGATCGTTTGAGGCGGAAGTCGTAGCGCTCGAGGACGAACGCAAAGGCCGCGCCCACCACCAGCGCAATGGAGGAGGCCCAGGCCGTCACAATGAGGCCGTTGCGGAATCCGGCTTGAAAGTCGTCGTAAGCGATGGCCTTGATGAACCAGCGCCACGACCAGCTCTCTGGTGGGAACGACAAAATCGCCCTGCTGTTGAAGGCGGCAAGCGTGACGACCAATGCCGGCAGGAGGAGAAAGCCGAGAATTGCGGTGACGGTCACCCCACCGAGGAGGCGCAGGAGCTTGTGCGAGAGCACGCGCGCCCCCTCAGTGCTGGCGCAGTTGTTCGAGCGGGCTGGCGGCCATGCGCATCAGCGCCAGCACTGCGAACGTGAGGACGAGTCCGGCGACCGACAAGCTCGCCGCGAACGGGAAATTGAAGCTCGCGAATCCGAGCTGATACACCAAGTTCGAGACCATGTTGACGCGGCCGCCACCGATCAGCTGCGGAGTGGCAAATGCACTGAAGGTCCAGGCGAACGCGGTGGTGACGCCCGCGATGATCCCGGGTGTGGAAAGCGGAAGCGTCACGGTCAGGAACGCGCGGATCGGTCCGGCGCCGAGGCTCGCCGCGGCACGTTCGTAATCGCGGTCAATGTGGGAGAGGGCCGCCGCGAGCATGATCACCATCACCGGCAAGGTGACGTGCACGAGGGCGGTGACGACCCCGAATTGGGTGAACATGAATTGCAGCGGCTGCTCGATGAGCCCGAACTTGAGCAGCATCGAGTTTATGAACCCATTGTTG
>DASQXF010000523.1:0-2425 GCA_035639895.1 Xanthobacteraceae bacterium | reverse complement strand
AGAGCACCCCCAGCAGCGTGCCCAGGACCGCCCCGAGAATCTTGTTCACTTCAAAGGAGTCCATCGCCTGAACTTGTGCGCAGCGTCGGGGAAGCGGCGGAAGCCGTGGATGCGGCGGCGCACAAATAGCCGGTTTGCCTCGGCTCTGGCAACCCGTATAAGCCCGATGCGGGTGTCATCCTCATCCTGAGGGGGCGCGTGAGCGCCTGTCTCGAAGGATGAGGATGACGCGCCTCCCCCCCCCCCCTCGAGACGGGCCTGTCGGCCCTCCTCAGGGTGAGGCACACCGGCCGGCCGAGACGGAGCAATGGCCGACGTTCTCATTCTCATCCCGGCGCGCATGGCTTCGACCAGGCTTCCCGGCAAGCCGCTCCTCGACATTGCGGGCGAGCCGATGATCCTGCACGTCATGCGCCGCGCGCAGGCGGCGCGGCTCGGGGAAGTGGTGGTGGCGACCGATTCGGAGGTGATCGCGGCCTGCGTCGAGAAGGCCGGCGGTCACGCGGTCATGACCCGCGCCGATCACGTCTCCGGGTCCGACCGCATTTTCGAGGCGCTCGCGGTCGCCGATGCGCAGCGCAAAAGCGCCATCATCGTCAACGTGCAAGCCGATCTACCGACGATCGCGTCGTCCGACATCGCGGCTGCGATCGCCCCACTCGCCGATCCGGCTGTCGACATCGCTACGGTCGCGGCCGAAATCACGCGGGCGCAGGAGCGCACCGATCCGAACGTGGTGAAGCTCGTGGGCACGCCGGTTGGTGAGCGGCGGCTGCGCGCGCTCTATTTCACCCGCGCCGCGGCACCCGCTGGCGAAGGACCGCTCTATCATCACATCGGGCTTTATGCCTTTCGCCGCCCCGCGCTCGAGCGTTTCGTGGCGCTGCCTCCCGCGCCGCTCGAGCAACGGGAAAAACTCGAGCAGCTGCGCGCGCTCGAAGCGGGCATGCGCATCGACGCAACCATCGTCGACAGCGTTCCCCTCGGGGTTGATACGCCAGCGGATCTCGAACGCGCGCGCGAGATTCTCGGGCGGGGAAAGGAAAGATCGTAGCCCGCATGAGCGAAGCGATATGCGGGGAAAAGATCACCCCGGATTTCGCCATAGCGCGTCGAAGACGCGCGTAAACGCGCTTAAGGCTTATCCTGGCTACAGGCTAGGGACGCCCAGCCGGCCGTTGACTCGCAGCGCCGGCGTGCGTACCGGAACGGGCCATGACCGGCAAAAAGATCGTGTTCCAGGGCGAGCCGGGAGCGAACTCCCATCTCGCCTCGCGCGAAGTCTATCCGGACCACGAACCGGTCCCCTGCGCGACGTTCGAGGACGCGTTCGCGGCGATCAGCGCGGGCGAGGCCGAGTTCGGCATGATTCCGATCGAGAACTCGATCGCCGGCCGCGTCGCCGACATTCATCATCTGCTGCCGGACTCCGGGCTGCACATCGTCGCCGAGCATTTCATGCCGGTGCGGCATCAGCTGCTGGCGCCGAAGGGCGCAACGCTCGCCGACATCAAGACGGTGGAGAGCCACGTGCACGCGCTGGGCCAGTGCCGCAAAGTGATCCGCAAACTCGGCATCAAGCCGGTGGTCGCGGCCGACACCGCGGGCTCCGCGCGCGAGGTGGCCGAGATCGGCGACAAGACACGTGCCGCCATTGCCTCGCGCCTGGCAGCCGAGATCTACGGTCTCGAGCTCCTGGCGCAGGACATCGAGGACGAGGACCACAACACGACGCGCTTCATCGTGCTCTCGCGCGACGCCAAATGGGCCAAGAATGACGCCGGCCCGGTCATCACCACGTTCCTGTTCCGGGTGCGCAACGTGCCGGCGGCGCTCTACAAGGCGCTCGGCGGCTTTGCCACCAACGGCGTCAACATGACCAAGCTCGAAAGCTACATGCTGGAAGGCAATTTCTTCGCCACCCAGTTCTATGCCGACGTCGAGGGTCATCCCGAGGATCGCAGCCTGGTGTTCGCCTTCGAGGAGCTCGCCTTCTACTCCAAGGAGATGAAGATCCTCGGCGTCTACCCGGCGCATGCGTTCCGGGCGACCTTCGAAGAGACGGTCTCTTGAGGGATTAGAGGGTTGACACGAACGCGGTCCGCTCCCTCCCCCATCGAACTCAGGTTTACTCGAGTTCGGCATATTAAGCTGGCCGAAGTCGATCCGACTTCGGCTGGGAGAGAGATGGGGTGAGGTCTCCTGATAGTTCCGTAACCCGCGCACCCGCAACCCTCTCCCCAAATAGGGGGAGGGGGTGCAGCGAGTTCGCGGCGCAATCAGTTCGCGGCAGCGAACTAAGCAGCGTGCTTGTTGGTCCATTGCTTTGTGGCGCGAGCATTCGCGCTCGTGCCTGAGCGCGGCGTTGCAGGGCGGGGGCGGCGATGCTTCGCCGTGATGGTGGCGTCTCGCAACCGCGTCGCAT
>DASQXF010000522.1:0-4640 GCA_035639895.1 Xanthobacteraceae bacterium | reverse complement strand
CACGCCGCGCGCGATGCGCGTGTGGCGGAAGTTTATCTCGGTAGGCCGACTTAGCCGATCATGCTGTCGCTCGTCAACGTTTCCGCAGGTTACGGCTCGTTCCGCGCGCTGTTCGGCGTATCGCTCGAGGTTGCGGCAGGCGAGACGGTGGGCGTGATCGGCCCCAACGGCGCCGGCAAGACCACATTGATGCGAGTCATATCGGGACTCGTTGCAGCATTCGCCGGCGCCATCAGTCTCGATGGGCGATCGCTCATCGGTATTCCAGCGCATCGCATCGTCGCGCGCGGAATTGCCCACGTTCCCGAGAACCGTCGTCTGTTTCCGAAGCTCAGCGTTGAGGACAATCTGAGGATCGGCGCCTACATTCCCGCAGCGCGCCGCCATTTTGCCGAACAGCTCGCCTGGGTCTATCAGCTCTTTCCGCAGCTGCGAGAGCGACGAAACCAGCCGGCCGGCACGCTCTCGGGCGGCGAGCAGCAGATGTGCGCAATCGGCCGCGCGCTGATGTCGCGGCCGCGGCTCCTCTTGATGGACGAGCCGTCTGCGGGTCTCGCTCCTCTCGTCGTGCAGGAAGTATTCGCGCTCATCCGCCGCATTCGCGCAGAAGGGCTCACGGTTCTCATCGTCGAGCAGAACATCCAGCAGGTGCTCGAGGTGGTTGACCGTGCTTATCTGCTGGAAGTCGGGGCTATTCGCTTGTCGGGCACCTCGACCGAGCTGAAGAACAACGAGTTCATTCGCAAGGCCTATATGGGGTTGTAGCGGGCATGGACGTGTTCCTGCTCGAAGCGGCGATCAACGGCCTGCTGCTCGCGGGCGTGCTGGCGCTGCTCACCCTCGGCTTGAACCTGATCTTCGGCGTGATCGACGTGGTGTGGATCGCCTATGCCGATCTCGTCATGTGCGGCATGTACGCGGTCTATTGGCTGTTTGCCGTATTCGGCTGGCCGCTGCCTCTCGCGTTTATGGCATCGGTCGTCGGCGTGGCCATCCTCGGCGCGCTCGTTCATCTGCTGATCATTGCGCCTATTCTTGGCTCCGCGCCGATCAACCAACTCCTCGCCACCGGCGGCCTGCTCTACTTCCTGCAAAGCTTCGCGACGCTGATTTTCACCACCGACTTCCGCAATATCGGCGTGCGCCTGCCGGTGCTCGAGATCGGCGGCATCTATATCAGCTACTCGCGCCTGCTGGCTTTCGGCGTGGCGCTGGGGGGAGCGACCACGCTCTATTTCTTTCTCAGGCGCACCTATATGGGCACCGCCATTCGCGCGATCGCCCAAGACCGCGAGATCATCGGCCTCATGGGCGTCGATCAGCGGCGCATTTATCTCGTGACGTCGGCGATCGGCGGCGCACTCGCCGGCCTTGGCGCCTGTCTGCTGGCCTTGCAATACGACGTGCATCCCTTCGTCGGCAACACGTTCGGTCCGCTGATCTTCATGATTTGCGTGCTGGGCGGGCTCGGCAACATGATCGGCGGCTTCATTGCTGCGTTCATCATCAGCCAGATCATCGCCATCGGCGGCTACTATTTCTCGACCGAGCTTGCGTACGTGCTCGCGTTCATCCTGTTCATCCTGCTCATGTTCATTCGACCGCAAGGGATCGTCGGCCGATGAACGAAAGACGCATAGCGGCGCTCGCCGGTTTGGTCGTCCTGCTTGCGCTGCCCTTCGTCACATCCGCGTATCTTCTGCATCTTCTGATCCAAATCCTGCTGTGGGGATTCATCTATACAGCCTGGTCGATGATGGGCCGGTTCGGTTTGGTCTCGCTCGGCCATGGCGCCTTCATGGGCGTGGGCGCCTACGTGCCGGCGCTGCTGTGGAACTATTTCGATGTGACGCCGTGGCTCGGCATCCCGCTCGGCATCGGCTTGTCGGCGCTGCTCGGGTTGATCATCGGCTACCCGTGTTTCCGGCTCAAAGTCGTCGGCCACTATTTTGCGCTCGTCACGCTGGCACTGGGTCAGGTCGTGCTGTTGTCGATCGTGGCGGCGCGCGACATCACCGGCGGATCGCTCGGCATGACGCCGAGAAGCATCGGCCATTCCTGGTACGCGCTGCAATTTCCCGACAAGATCTACTTCTACGCCATCGCGCTGCTTGTCTGGCTGCTCGGCCTGCTCGTCTGGCGCTGGATCGATCGCGGCATCGGTCGCGAGGCGCTCGAAGCGATCTCCGACGATGAGGAGGCTGCTGCCGCCATCGGCATCGACGTCACGCGCGAGAAGCTGCGCGTCACCGTCATCAGTGCCGCGCTGACCGCGCTCGGCGGCGCCGTGTTCGGGCAATACCTGATGTATCTCAATCCCGACACCGTGTCCGGCATCGGCGTGTCGCTGCAGATCGTGTTCGCGGCCATTGCCGGCGGCATGTACGCGCTGCTCGGACCTACCGTCGGGTCGCTCTTGACCATCGCGCTGACCGAAGGCCTGCGGGTCTGGTTCGGCGCCAACTTCGTCGGCGCCGCAAATACCATCTACGGCATCCTCCTCATCCTCTTCGTCATCTTCATGCCGCGCGGAATTCTCGGCTGGCTCGAGACGGCGCGCCGCCCCCGCGCCGGGGCCGCCGCACCGGCGGAGTAACAGCAGTGGCTGTAGTCCTCGACTCGTCATGCCCTGGCTTGACCCGGGCATCCATCGAAAAAAAGGCGCGCTTCACAAAAGAGGGGCTTGCCCGAGTTCTGCAATACAAAGCGCCGCAAGTCGGGCAGGCCCGACTTGCCGTGTCAAGCCCGGCAATGACGGCGCATGAGATGCCAACGCCGGTCGTATAAGCCGTTCGATGCGAGCTACAACGCGATCCGACGTCCCTCCTCGGCCGCCCAATAGGCGGCATAGTTGAGCTTCGTGGTTTCGTAGGCCAAGTCGAGATCGGCCCGTGGCTGCCGTCCGCTGGACACGCACTCCATGAAATCCTGGATCTCCTGCAAGTAGCCGCGCGTCCACTCCTCTTCGAGGCAGATGAATTGCCAACCTGTTTTTCGATCGACCTTCTCGGTGATGTAGACGTCCGCCAGTTTCGCTTCATCCGTCAAATAGCTCGTCATGTGGTTGTTGGGCGTGATGTTTGCGAACAGCGCCCCTCCGCTGGTGTAGGTTTCGACGACATTGCGCACGCCACCCATGATCATGTCGCCGGAAAAGACCGTGCTCTTGGTGCCGTCGGAGAAGGTGAGCGTCAGCATTCCCCAATCTTCGACGTCCACGGGATTGGCATTGATGAACGGGCGCTCTTGCGGCGGCAGGCAAGCCGCGACGTTGCCGACGTCAGCCGACACCGCCGATACTGCAATGCGCTCGCCCCGCGCCTGCGCCTCAACTTTTTTGAGATAGATCACCGCCGACAACGCGTGACAGCCCATGCGGATGAGCGAGCCGCCGCCGGTCATTGACCACTGCGCGGCATGGGCCGCGTGCGAGCCGCTGTGGCTCTCCTCGGCCTTCATGAACAGGATCTTGTCTTTAGTCGCCTTGATTATCTCTACGGTTTTCGTCACCGCCGGCGCGTAGATCCAATCTTCCGCGTACATGAAAAGCCGGCCGCTGGCTTTGATGGCGGCGCAGGTCTTGTCCATCTCCTCCATGACGCGCTCGTACATGCGCGATTTCGGCACGTGCTTGCCGATCGGGGTCTTGTCCTCGCCGCGCCCGAAATATCCGGTGAACGGCTTCTCGCAGATGACATGTTTTCCTGCTTGTGCCGCCTCTACGATCATACCTGCGTGCAACGCCGGAGGAGTGCAGATGTCGACGACGTCGATCTCGTTGTCCGCCACCAGTGAGGGAAAATCGCGATAGGCCCGGCGGATCTGGTGTTTCTTGGCGAAGTCGAGCACATGATCGCCGCGTGCCGCGACCGCCGTCACCTGCGCGTCGACCCGGTAGACCCGCTGGTAGGCGTGCATGTGCAGTTCGGCGACAAAGCCGCATCCGACGAGGCCCACTCTCACATTCGCCATGGCGCCCTCCTTGCATGCGAGGTGATCTTATTGGGTGCGGCCTTGCGCAGATTGTCCGAGGCGCTCAATGTGGGCATCCGTGAGAGCCGGGGTAAAGACGTACGGCGCAACCGTCCGCGGCAGGACAGGAGCTCTTGCCAGGTCGCGCATTTACATGAGCCTTTTTCCTTGGGAAGCTGTATAGGTCGATCGACGCCCGATTGATAGGCAAAGACTTGGCATGGCGAAGCCAGTTCCCCGACCGGAAAGCTTGTTGGCCGCTTTGCCGACGGAATTGGCGGAAAGTCTTTTCGCCAAGGCGCGCCCGCTCTCGCTTAAAGCCGATCAGACCTTGTTCGTGGCGGGCGATGAGGGCGACGGGTGCTATCGGGTCGAGGAAGGCCTGCTCAAGGCGAGCGTCGCGGCGCCGGCCGGCGGCGAACGGATCCTCGCAATCCTCGGGCCCGGCTCCGTGGTGGGCGAGTTGTCGATGATCGACCGGGGGCCGCGCTCGGCTTCGGTCACCGCGCTGCGCGATTCGCAGTTGAGCTTCGTCGGCCGGACCGCCTTCGAGGCGTTCGGTGAATCACGGCCGGAACTCTACCGTTACCTCGCGACATTGCTGGCGCGCCGGTTACGGGACACCGACGATGCGCTAGTGGCCACGAACTTTCTTTCCGTGAAAGCAC
>DASQXF010000521.1:0-8818 GCA_035639895.1 Xanthobacteraceae bacterium | reverse complement strand
CAGCTGAGGCTCCCAACCGCCGTCGTCGCGGCCCAGGTCTACGCCCCGCAGCTCCTGCTCGGCGAGTTCACGGCTCCACTTGAAATTTCCGAGATGGGACGGCCGCCCGCCGCAATCGTCAACTGGAGTCTCGGTCAGGCCAGCGTGCGGGGCCTTCCGTCACGCGTCGAGCGCGCCTCGCTGGTCCTTGTCGGTCCGACGGTGCGCGCCCCTAGCCTGGCCGGCGACGACGCCATACTCAGCGCGCGACGATTAGAGCTCCATGGTCGCCAAGCTCCCGGCTCCAACGCCGATGGTCCGGTCATCGAAACCGCGCTCCGGCTCGATGCCGCGGTCGCCGACAAACTCGAAAGCATCTTCGACCTAGCGATTGTCGACAGGCTCCGTTTGTTGGCCGCGAACCCGATTGATGCCGATGTTGCAGCCACCCTGCGCGGCATCGATGACATCTCCCCCAAACCGTGGTCATTGCGGTTCAAACAATGGCAGGCGCGCGACGGCGAGCTCAAGATCGACAAGGCACGCTTGGCGCAGCAGGACGTGGTCGCCGTGGGTGCTGGCTCCCTCAGGCTCACCCCACGCGGCGGTCTCGATGGCGAGTTCCGCCTGACGGTCGTCGGCATCGAAAAGCTTCTCAAGATGTTGGACATCGACCGTATCATGACGGAAGGGCAAATCGGGGCAACCTTCAACGCGCTCGACCGCTTAATGCCCGGCCTTGGAGGAATTGCGCGCCAGAGTGCAGCGCCTGGGCTAGTCGCGGCGCTCGGGGAGCGCACCACGCTCGAAGGCAAACCGGCCGTGGCGTTTCCGCTTCGCTTCGTCGACGGCACGGTGTCCATCGGGCCGTTTCAGGTTGGCACGGTGCCGCCCCTCTTCTGACGGCCGGAACGGCGCTGACCTGCAAAGCGTTTTCCTATTGAGCGCTGGTGGCTTTTCCCAAAGCGCTTGCGGACGCGGAATGAAACGATGGAGGCAACCATGCAGAGCGACACGTCGACTCGCAAATCCCACAATTTGATCGCCAGCGACCGGGTCGAAGGCACCCCCGTGCGCCGTTCCGGCGGCGAGAAGATCGGCACGATCGAACGGCTCATGATCGATAAGCTCAGCGGCAATGTCGCTTATGCGGTGCTCAGCTTCGGCGGCTTCCTCGGTATGGGACAAAAGCATCTTCCCATCCCCTGGGCGCGGCTGACCTACGACCCTACGCTTGGCGCGTACCACCTCGAGCTCAGCAAGGAGGAATTGAAGAACGCGCCGTCCTATGCCGCGGACCAGGAATTCGACTGGGGCGACCGCAGTCGCGAAATCGAGATCCACAACTATTACCGCGTGCCGCCGTATTGGGGCGCCTACTAGAAGAGCTTGGCTGGTGCCAAAAAGGTTGAAAGGTGGCGAACGAGGGCCGCTCTGGCGGGCGGACCGATCAATCTTCCGCCGCGTAAGGCCGCGGCACGGGCGCGTGCGGTAGCTCGGGATGGGGGCGGCCGAAGTCGGGCGCGGCTGAATCCTGGCCGATCTCCACAATGGCGCGACGGATTGCGCGTGTTCGGCTGAACTGATTGAACAATGTTTCGCCGTCGCCGCGGCGAATAGCGCGCGTTAACGTGGCCAAATCTTCATTGAACCGGCCGAGCATTTCCAGCACCGCATCCTTGTTGGCAAGAAAAACATCGCGCCACATCGTCGGATCCGAGGCGGCGATGCGGGTGAAATCGCGAAAGCCTCCGGCGGAGAATTGCAGCACCTCGGAGCGCGTCACTTGGCTCAATTCATCCGCGGTGCCCACGATCGTGTAGGCGATGAGGTGCGGCAGGTGGCTGGTGATGCCGAGTACGAGATCATGGTGCTCCGCCGACATGGTTTCGACGTTCGCGCCAAGCAGCCGCCAGAACGCTGCGAGCCGCTCGACCGCGGTTGGCTCGGCGCCCGCCGGCGGGGTGAGAATGCACCAGCGGTCGACGAACAGCTCGGCGAAACCGGCATCAGGGCCGGAGTTTTCCGTGCCGGCAACCGGATGGGCCGGCACGAAATGCACGCCCGCGGGAATGTGCGGGGACATGTCGCGTACAATCATGCCTTTCACCGAGCCGACGTCAGAGACGATCGTGCCGGGCGCAAGGTGCGGAGCAATTTCCGCGGCGACCGCGCCACAAGCTCCGACCGGAATCGCGACGATCACGAGGTCTGCGCCTTCGGCGGCCGCCGCATTGGTTTCGACGACTTGGTCCGCAACGCCGAGTTCGGCGACACGCCGGCGCGTCGCCGCCGACCGGGCCGTGGCGACAATAGAACGCGCAGCGCCTTGCGCGCGGGCGGCACGCGCGATCGAAGAGCCGATCAGGCCCATCCCGATCAGCGCAAGGCGGTTGAATAAGGCGACGTCGGCCTTCATGGGACGGTCCAACCCTGCGGCCCGGCGGACTGCATCACGGCTTCCTTCCCATGAACTCCGCCAGCGAGGCGACCACCACGCGGTTCGCCTCCTCACTACCGACCGTCATGCGCAGCGCGTTCGGCAATTTGTAGGCCTTGACCCGACGCAGGATCAGGCCGCGCTGCGTCAGGAATGCATCCGCATCCTCCGCGGTACGGCCGCGGCTTTCGGGAAAGTGGATCAACACGAAATTGGCGATGCTTGGCGTCACCTCCAATCCAAGCTTGCGAAGTTCGACCAGGAGCCAATCAAGCCATTTTTCGTTGTGGGCGCGCGCTGCTTCCAGATGCGCCCCATCCTCGAGCGCGGCTATGCCCGCCGCCATGGCCGGCGAATTGACGTTGAATGGCCCGCGGATGCGGTTGATCGCGTCGACTACGTGTGCCGGCCCGTAAAGCCAACCGAGACGGAGCGCGGCCAGCCCATGGATTTTCGAGAACGTGCGGCACATGACAACGTTTTCGCAAGTGGCGACAAGCTCGATGCCAGCCTCGTAGTCGTTACGGCGCACGTATTCGGCATAGGCCGCGTCGAGCACGAACAGCACGTGCGGGGGCAGACCCCGCTGCAGCCGCTTGACTTCGTCGAACGGCACGTAGGTGCCGGTCGGGTTGTTGGGATTGGCGAGAAACACGACTTTGGTGCGCTCGCTCACCGCTGCGAGGATGGCGTCGACATCCGCCGTGTAGTTCTTTTCCGCCGCCACGACCGGCGTCGCGCCGGAACCGCGCGTGGCGATCGGATAGACCAGAAAAGCGTGGGTTGTGTGGATCGCCTCGTCGCCATCGTGCAGATAGGCGTCGGCAATCAGGTTCAAGAGTTCGTCGGAGCCGGCCCCGCAAACAATGCGGTTGGGATCAAGGCCAAAGGCGCGTCCGATAGCCTCGCGCAGCGGCGTCGAGTCGCCGTCGGGATAGTCCTGCAGGTGTTCGCCGACCGCATGATAGGCCGCCAGCGCTCTTGGGCTCGGTCCGAGCGGCGTTTCGTTAGAGGACAACTTGAACACGCGAGCGAGGCCCGGTGCCGTGCTCTTACCGGGAACGTAGGGATCGATCGCGAGCACGCCGGGACGCGGTTGCGGACGTTGCAGCACGGACATCTCACACTCCGGAACTCACCGGCCGGTCGGCACAGGCGGCACGCCTTCGGCGGAGACCCTATAGCGGGTTGCGTGGCTTCCGACGAGGGCCGCCGCGCGCACGGAGGCGCCGGCCGTCACCAGCGTGTCCGTCACGCGATCGATGCGGCCACCTTGCGGCACGGAGACCAGCAGGGCTGCGCCGTCGAAGCCGCGATCCGGCACGGCAATCACTTCGGCGAGCGGGCCGACCGCCTGCGCCGCCGCCGTGCTCCAGCCGGCCACCCACACGCTCCATACTTCCACCTCCTTGACCATGGCATCGGGCGCGGCCCGCGACAGGACGAATACCGGCACGCCGGCCGGATGGTCGGCGCGTTCGACGAAGGGCAAGCGGGCAATGATCTTGGGCGCCGAAGCGAGTTCGAGCGCGCTCCACCACGCGTCCGTGCCCGCCATGGTGAAGGCGGGCACCAGACCGAGATCGCCTTTGGCGTTCGAGACCGCCGTCACCACGCTTGCAGCCCCCATGTGCGGGACGAACGGCACCGTGAAGCCGAAATGGAAGCGCGCGGAATCGCGCATCGCCGCATCCCCCGCCGAGAGGTCGGCGTGAATGGCGAACGGCGCCTGTACATAGGTGAAAGTGGAAATAATGACCCGCCAGATACTCTCGGCGGTGTCGAGCGGCAGAATTCCTTTGTGGCGCTCGACCAGCCGCCGCATCATCTCCGCCTCGCGCGCCGGACGGAAGGCGGAGCCCGTTTCCTGCGTCTGTTTGGCGGCGATGAGGCGATCGATGATTTCCCCGCGCTCCATCAAAAGCCGGTGCATCGCCTCGTCGATGCGGTCGATATCCCGACGCAGCTCGCCGAGCGACGGTGTTTCAGACCGGGAGGCTTTCACCATGACGCGTCTTGCCGCTTTCTCGCGCCCGCATCGGCTGGTCGCAGGCGTCGCATTGATAGGTGGGCGAACCGGCTAAGGCAAAGAAAACATTGACAGCGGCGCCGCGCTGCCTATCTAACGCCGTCGCGACGGCCACCGTCAGGGCATTCGCATAGATCGGCGGCTATTTCGGTTCGCCGGCCGGGTTGTCACGAATGGTCGAGGCCGATTTCAGCGTTGCATCCGATCCCGTCGACCGCGCGCGCGAGGCCGACAATCCGCATTCGCGTGTCGTCCGTTTCGGCATGGACAAGCCGTTATCGCTGGATGCCGGCATCGACCTTGCTCCATTTCAGATTGCCTATCAGACCTATGGCACGCTCAATGCCGAGCGCAGCAACGCGGTGCTGATCTGCCATGCGCTCACCGGCGACCAGCACGTGGCCAACGTGCATCCCGTGACTCAGAAGCCGGGGTGGTGGGAAACCATGGTCGGCCCGGGACGGCCGATCGATACCGAGCGCTATTTCGTCATTTGCCCGAACGTGGTCGGCGGCTGCATGGGCACGACCGGGCCGGCCTCCACCAACCCGAAGAGCGGCATGCCCTGGGGTCTGGATTTCCCCGTCATCACCATTCCCGACATGGTGCGCGCGCAGGCCATGCTGCTGGACCATCTCGGTATCGCCTCGCTGTTCTCCATGTCCGGCGGCTCGATGGGCGGGATGCAAGTGCTGCAATGGTGCGCGAGCTATCCGCAGCGGGTGTTCTCGGCGCTGCCGATCGCGACCTCGACCCGTCATTCAGCGCAGAACATCGCCTTCCACGAGGTCGGCCGGCAGGCGGTGATGGCCGACCCGGAGTGGCGGCACGGGCGTTATTTCGCCGAGGGCACAAATCCGCGGCGGGGGCTCGCCGTCGCGCGCATGGGCAACCACATCACCTATCTCTCCGACGCGGCCTTGCACCGCAAGTTCGGTCGTCGCTTCCAAGACCGCGATAATCCGACGTTCTCCTTCGACGCCGACTTTCAGGTGGAGAGTTATCTGCGCCACCAGGGCATTAGTTTCGTCGAGCGTTTCGATGCCAACTCCTACCTCTACCTGACCCGCGCAATGGACTATTTTGATCTCGCGGCAGATTACGGCGGTGTGCTCGCCAATGCGTTCAAGGATACACCGACGCGGTTTTGCGTGATCTCCTTTACGTCCGACTGGCTCTTTCCTACCTCGGATTCGCGCGCCATCGTGCACGCGCTCAATGCCGGCGGCGCGCGCGTGTCCTTTGCCGAGGTCGTGACCGACAAGGGTCACGACGCTTTTCTGCTCGAGGAGCCGGAGCTGTTCGACATCGTGCGCGGGTTTCTCGAAGGTGCGGCCAAGGCGCGCGGCCTTCCACCCGCGCGAGGATGACGATGCTGATGCGCCTCAAGCATGATTTGACCATGGCGGAGGCCGCGCGCACGCACGCCGGCGCACGCGTCGATCTGCTGGCCGTTGCCGAGATGGTTGCGCCCGGCGCCAAAGTCCTCGACGTCGGTTGCGGCGATGGCGAATTGCTGCAGCTGCTGGGAGAGACACGCAGCGTCGACGGGCGCGGCATCGAGTTGTCTCGGGAGGGGGTCAACGAATGCGTGGCAAAAGGGCTCGCGGTGATCCAGGGCGACGCCGATACAGACCTCGCCGATTACCCCGACGACGCTTTCGATTATGTCGTGCTCTCGCAGACGCTGCAGGCCACCCGGCAGCCGCGCATCGTGCTCGAGCACATGTTGCGCATCGGCCGCCATGGCATCGTCTCGTTTCCCAACTTCGGTCATTGGCGAATCCGCCTGCAAATCCTGCTCGGTGGGCACATGCCGCGCACGGATAATCTGCCGTATGCGTGGTGGGATTCTCCCAACATCCACTTTTGCACCATCAAGGATTTCCGCGAGCTTTGCCATGTCGTGGGCGCGCACATCGAAAAATCGGTGGCGCTCGATGCTTGGGGGCGGGCGTTGCGCTTCAACGCGCCGTGGTGGACCTGGAACTTGTTTGGCGAGCAGGGCGTGTTCTTGCTCAGCCGGGGCGGCATGACCTCCCTCTCGCGAGCGACAAAGTAACCGCTCCCAACCATGCGGGCTTGCCTGCGCTGCGAGAGGCTCAGGTGCTCAGTTCATCTCCGACGGCAATCTCCCCCGCCTCTGTCACCTCGGCATAGACTCCGCAGTCGGCGTGGCCGAATCCGCGCATGAGTGTCTCGGGGATGGAGAGATCGCGGATGCCGGTATCCGGATCGACGTTGGTCGCCGCACAGCGCACGATGCGCTTGATGACTCTGAGCCGCGCGCGGCTGCCGACCGTGATCTCCTGCCCGAGAAGATCGAACTCGCGCCACGCCGGCCAGCCGCTCACGTAGACATTGCCGCGGAAGCGCAGCGGATCGACGGGCCCGCCAACCACGCCTTCGACGGCGGCGACCGAGGCCAGGTTGATGATCGAGACGACCTTGCGCGCCACGTCGGAGAAGCTGAAGCCCGGTGCGTGCAGCACCTTGGGCGCACCCCGCAATTCGTCCGCGCAGAAGACCGCGAAGAACCGTTCGATTTCTGCACGGCCTTCGGACGTGCGCAGATCGCCGCGCACGGCCTCGCGGCCGTCCGTCTCGATAACGAGAGTATGGCTCGTTTCGTGGAAACGAGTGCGCAGCCGAGCGAGCCGCTCGTTGCGCATCAACATGAGGTAGCGCTGCTTTGGCTGATGACGGGGTGCGGTGGGGTCAAAGCCCGATGGCCCGTTCTCGATGGCGTAGAGACGATCCGCCGGCAAGGTTTCCTTGACTGCAAGCCGTGTGCAAGGAAGGGACTCCGGCGAAAGCCCCTTGACCGGATAGCGGTAGATGGCGTGGATTTTTGGATGTGCACCGGTCATGGTTTCGTTGTTAGCTGCTGAACCGCTGCCTGCCTAGCCGGCATCCAAAAATCACCCGCAGCCTCTTTCGCCGCAAACGGCCGCTTCCCACATACCGATCTAGAATCGTCATTCGGGGCTCGGCCGATTGATCGCGCGCAGATATTTGGCTTAGGTCAGTAACGGTGGAGAGCCTTCTTGCGCCGCCGGCGCGGGCGGCAGGCCGAGGGAGCTGCAATGGATTTCCAGAAATACACCGACCGCGCCCAGGGGTTCGTCCAATCTGCCCAGTCGCTGGCTCTGCGCGAGGGTCACCAGCAATTCACGCCTGAGCACCTGCTGAAGGTTCTCCTCGACGACCCCGAGGGGTTGGCCAGCGGCTTGATCGACCGCGCGGGCGGCCGATCGCGCGAGGCACTTTCGGCCGTGGAGGCGGCGCTCGCCAAGCTTCCCAAAGTATCGGGCGGAGGCGCCGGTCAGGTCTACTTGGCGCCGGCGCTGGCGCGGGTTTTCGATCAAGCGCAGAAGGTTGCGGAGAAAGCAGGCGACAGCTACGTCACCGTCGAGCGGCTCCTGCTCGCGCTCGCGCTCGAGAAGGACAGTGAGGCGGGGCGGATTTTGGCCCGCGCCGGCGTCACGCCGCAGAACCTCAACGCGGCGATCAACGCGTTGCGACAGGGCCGCACGGCCGACACGAGTTCGGCCGAAAGCGCCTATGACGCGCTGAAGAAGTACGCCCGTGATCTCACCCAGGCTGCGCGCGAGGGCAAGATCGATCCGGTGATCGGCCGCGACGAGGAGATTCGACGCACGATCCAGGTACTCTCCCGCCGCACCAAGAATAATCCGGTGTTGATCGGCGAACCCGGGGTCGGCAAGACCGCGATCGTGGAAGGCCTCGCCCAGCGCATCGTCAACGGCGATGTGCCGGAAAGCTTGCAAGACAAGAAACTGCTGGCGCTCGATATGGGCGCATTGATTGCAGGCGCGAAATATCGCGGCGAGTTCGAGGAGCGGCTCAAAGCCGTCCTGCAGGAGGTGATCTCCTCGCATGGCGGCATCATCCTGTTCATCGACGAGATGCACACGCTAGTCGGCGCCGGCAAAGCGGACGGCGCCATGGATGCGTCCAACCTGCTCAAGCCGGCGCTCGCGCGCGGCGAACTGCATTGTGTCGGCGCAACTACCCTCGACGAATACAAGAAGCACGTCGAGAAAGACGCGGCTCTCGCGCGGCGCTTCCAACCGGTCTATGTGAACGAGCCGAGCGTCGAGGACACGATCTCGATCCTGCGCGGGCTCAAGGACAGGTACGAGCAGCACCACGGGGTTCGCATCAGCGACTCGGCGCTCGTCGCGGCGGCCACCCTCTCGCATCGGTACATCACCGACCGTTTTCTTCCGGACAAGGCCATCGACCTGATCGATGAGGCGGCTGCGCGCCTCAAGATGCAGGTCGATTCCAAGCCCGAGGAACTCGATTCGATCGACCGCGAGATCGTGCGGCTCAAGATCGAACAG
>DASQXF010000520.1:0-3801 GCA_035639895.1 Xanthobacteraceae bacterium | reverse complement strand
TGAGCACGATGCTCGCTACGGTCTTTTTCCATCCAGCACCGGTCGTGGCCGCGATCAATGGCCACGCGATCGCCGGGGGATGCGTGCTCGCTTGTGCCGCCGACAGGCGGCTGATGCTGCGCGATGGCGGCCGCATCGGGGTGACCGAGCTTCTCGTCGGCGTTCCGTTCCCGCCCGTCGCCATGGAGATCATGCGTTGTGCGACAGCTCCGCAATATCTCGCGGACGCGATTTTCAGCGGCGCGACCTACATGCCGTCCGAGGCGGCCGAGCGCGGCTGGGTCCATGACGTCATCGAAGAGGAACGAGCGCTTCTCGATCGCGCGGTCGAAGCCGCCAATGCGCTGGCGGCCCTGCCGCCGAGAGTCTTCGCATTGAGCAAACAGCAGACGCGCCAACCGGCGCTGGAGCGCATGAAGAACCCCGAGCTCGATGCCGCCATCGAGCAGATTTGGACCGCGCCGGAGACGCTCGCGCGCGTTCGCGATTATGTCGCACGCACGTTGCGGAAGTGAGTGGGCGAGAGCCGCCTTACGCCGCGGCCAATCCCTGTTCGAGATCGGCGATGATGTCGTCCTTGTCCTCGAGCCCGATCGAAAGGCGAACGACATCGGGCCCGGCGCCGGCTTGGACCTTCTGGGCGTCGGTGAGCTGGCGATGCGTGGTCGAGGCTGGATGGATGATCAGCGAACGCGTGTCGCCGATGTTGGCGAGATGCGAGAATAGCCTCACGTTGGAAACGAGCCGGACGCCTGCGTCATAGCCGCCCTTGAGGCCGAACGTGAAGACCGAGCCCGGGCCCTTGGGCACGTATTTTTTCGCGAGATTGTGATAGCGGTCGCCGGGCAGCCCCGGATAGCTCACCCAGGCCACGTCGCGATGCTCGGCCAGCCACTGCGCCACCGCCAGCGCATTGTCGCAGTGCCGCTGCATGCGCAGCGGCAGCGTCTCGATGCCGGTGAGGATGAGGAAGGCATTGAACGGAGAGAGCGCCGGTCCCATGTCGCGCAAGGCCAGCACGCGGCAAGCGATGGCGAAAGCAAAATTGCCGAAAGTCTCGTGTAGCACGATGCCGTGATATTCCGGCCGTGGCTCGCTCAGCATGGGATAGCGCTTTTCGCGCGACCAGTTGAAGGTGCCGCCGTCGACGATGAGTCCGCCGATTGAGTTGCCGTGGCCGCCGAGAAATTTCGTCAGCGAATGCACGACGATATCGGCGCCGTAGTCGATCGGCTTGCACAGGTAGGGCGTGGCCAGCGTGTTATCGACAATCAGCGGCACGCCTGCGTTCTTCGCGATTTTCGCGACTGCCTCGATGTCAGTGATCACCCCGCCCGGATTAGCGATCGATTCGACGAAGATCGCTTTGGTTTTCGGAGTGACCGCGCGCTCGAAGGTCCCGATGTCGTCGGGCTCCGCCCACACGACGTTCCAGCCGAAATTCTTGAACGCGTGATTGAACTGATTGATCGAGCCGCCATAAAGCTTCTTGGCGGCGACGAATTCATCGCCGGGCCGCATCAGGCAGTGCATGACGACGACCTGCGCGGCGTGGCCGGAGGCAACCGCCAAGCCAGCGGTGCCGCCTTCGAGGGCGGCGACGCGCTCCTCCAACACCGCGTTGGTCGGATTGCCGATGCGCGTGTAGATGTTGCCGAAGGTCTGTAGCCCGAACAGCGAGGCCGCATGATCCACGTCCTCGAACACGAACGACGTCGTCTGATAGATGGGCGTGGCGCGCGCGCCGGTGGTCGGATCCGGCTGCGCGCCGGCATGAATCGCGAGCGTGGCAAAGCCTGGGATGCGGTCGGCCATGGCCGGTCCTCGGTGTGCCGGGACCGGACGGTCCGCGGATCCTCGCGCTGGTTTATCGAAGCGCTTGTGGCCGTCAAGGCTTGAGCAGCCACGTGAGCGCGCGAATGAGGTGAGAGCTCCTGCGCGCTAGCCGGTGCCTTCGTCACGCTTCTGCGCTCGGGTCGTCGCGTCGGTAGTGCCGCCCGCGAGCGTGACGCGGTTGAGCGCCATGCGCTGGATGCCGCGTCCGAACAGCTGAGGTTTCCTGGCGGTCAGCGTGCGGGTGTTGACGCCCATCCAGGCGATCTCGGAAGACAAGCGTCCGTATTCGATTTTGGGGCAGCGATTCATCACCACTTTGAGGCCGCTCGCCTCTGCGAGCTTTGCGGCGTCGTCGTTGCGGATGCCGAGCTGCATCCAGATCACCTGCGGCCGCGGCGAGAGCGCGAGCGCCTCCTCCACGATTGCGAGCGCGTAGCGTGGCGCACGGAAGATATCGACCATGTCGACCGGCTCCGGGATTTCGGAAAGCCCGGCATAGACCTTCCGCCCCAGCAGGTCTTGTCCGCCCAGTGCAGGATTGACCGGGATCATGCGAAAGCCGCGCTCGAGCAGATATTTGAAGGCGAAATAGCTCGGCCGGCTGGTATTCGCGGAGACCCCTACCATCGCGATCGTCTTCACGGTGTTGAGGATGCCGCGGATGTAGCTGTCATCGTAGGTATCGTGGTGCATGGCGCCGCCTTGGCGTCGAACATAGGGGCGCCATTGCGATTGCGAAAGGGTGCCCGCTATGGCGCGGCGGCTGGTGCGCCGGCCGGTTCGGATCCCGCGGTTGCAAGCACCGCCGCGCGCAGCCGCGCGTTCTCAGTCTCCAGCGATGCGATACGCTCGAGCAGCGGCGCAGTCGCCTGCGCCACCTCATCCTCGCTGAAGCGCGCGGTGATGTGCTGGGAGCAGTTGACGTCCCATGCCTCGAGCGTGAACAGGATCGCGCATTCAGGGCGCGCGCGATAGCCGCGGTCGCTGAGCCGCGCGAGCAATGCAGGGTCATCTTCGACCACCCGCGCGCGCCCCCATAGTTTGATCCGCCGCTGCCGCGCAAAGTCGAGCAGGAACAGATAGGCGCGATCGTTTCCTTCAAGATTGCTGATGGTGATGTACTGGCGGTTTCCTGCGTAGTCCGCAAAACCGAGCATTTTGTCGTCAAGAACCTTGATGAATCCCTTCGGGCCACCACGGTGTTGGATATAGGGCGCGCCCGCGCCGGAGACGGTCGCGAAAAACGCGGTATCGAGTTCGGCAATGAACGCTGAAAGCTCAGGCGTCACGCGATCGGGAAAGCCCGCGGCAATGCGCTTCTCGTAGCCGCGCGCAGAGCCGCGTTCGCTCTGTGCGCGGCGTGCCGCGGGCGGAAAGACTATGTCGCTGTTTTTCGGCATGACGAGACCATTCGGCCGAGATTGAGCCCCCATCATGTGGACGTTCCGTGCGGCAAGATAATAGCTCTTTATCGAAGCTTATTATTGCGATATCTGGAACAATATGGATCGAGCGGAGGCCATGGCGGTGTTCGTCCAAGTCGCCGAGCACCGCAGCTTTGCCGCGGCTGCGCGTCGACTCACGCGTTCCCCAGCCGCCGTGACCCGCGTGATTGCCGAGCTCGAAGCGCGGCTAGGGGTGCGACTTCTCAACCGCACGACGCGCGCGGTCAGCCTTACCGAGGCCGGCGAGCGGTTTCTGGCCGGAGCGCGCCGCGTGCTCACCGACCTCGAGGAGATCGAACGAGCCGCAGCGGGCGAGGGCATGGCGCCGCGCGGCGAATTGCGGGCCACCGCGCCGATCCTGTTCGGACGCCTCCATGTGCTCCCGATCGTGACCGAGTTTCTCGATCGTTTTCCCGACGTGTTGGTGACGCTCAACCTGCTCGATCGGCCGGTCGACCTAGTGGAGGAGGGGCTCGACGTCGCGGTGCGGATCGGCCCGCTGGCGGAAAGTTCGGCAGTC
>DASQXF010000519.1:0-2315 GCA_035639895.1 Xanthobacteraceae bacterium | reverse complement strand
CCCACCGCGATGACCTCACCCTGCGACGGCTTCTCCTGCGCGGTGTCCGGAATGATGATGCCGCCCTTCGATTTTTCCTCGGCATCAATGCGTTTCACGACCACGCGGTCGTGCAGGGGGCGGAATTTGGTTTTGGCCATGAACTCTCCTCGTGGGCGCTGGGGAAGGTGATAAGTACTTGAGTAGTCTGACGGTTTGAGGCGCTGTTAGCACTCCTGGTTGCGGAGTGCCAAAGCTCATCGCGGAGATAGGGGCTCGGTGGACTGCTGTCAAGGATGGCGGGCCTTGCTCGCGGCAGCCTGGTGGGGCGCATGGCAAGGGGCCCTCGCACTTCCTGCTAAGGTGCGCCCGGCCCACGGCGTCTAACCGCCGCCCGCCCATCGGGCGCACCATCGCGGGGCGCTGATTCGAGGGACTTTATCGAGATGCGCGCGATCTCGCTCGCTGAGGCGAACAAGATCATCGACGGCACTTTCGCCTCGGCGCGAAAGCGCAAGGCGCATGCCTTGGCCGCGATCATCCTCGATGCAGGCGGACGGGTGAAGGCATTCCAAAAGCAGGATGGCGCGGCGCTCATGCGCTTCGAGATCGCCTACGGCAAGGCATTCGCCGCGCTCGCCCTCAATCGATCCTCACGGCAGGTGCTGCAAAAGGCTAAGGAGAAGCCGGCTTTCATGCACTCGCTTGCGGAGTTGGCGGATGGGCCGCTGTTCCTTGAAGGCGGGGGCCAACTCATCCGCGATGTGACGGGCGAAATTGCAGGCGCGCTCGGCGTCACTGGCGATGTCAACGAGATCGATGATCTCTGCGCCATCGACGGCATTCATGCCGGCGGCTTTCGCGCCGACGCCGACTTCGACGCGAAGACGGCAAAACGACTCAATATCAAACGGGATCCACCCCTGCGGGACCCCCGCAAGGGATAGGGAGGGAACCCCAACGCTGCCTCATATCTGCCTTGGGAGGGCCATAGCCTGAGACTAAACTCGCCTGGATCGGCCCGTCCCGCGGGGGCGATTGCATCTCGTTAACCATGTAGCCGGTACAAACTGTTGCGTCTGTCCGCGGTCGCGCGTCGAGCCGGGCGGCGGACTAGGAGTAAGGGGAAACTCGTCGATGCGGAATCGCACTCTCGTTTTTTCGACCATCGCGCTCTTGGCGCTCGTAGCCTCGGCCTGCAGTACGACACCCTCGCCGCAGGTGGCTGCCTCTGCGCCGCCCGAACCTGAAATCCCGGCCCGCGTTCGGCCTACCGAGATTGTCGGCCGTTGGGGGTACGCCGCCTATCACAAGCCGGAGGATCGCAGCCGCACCGAGGCCAATGCCCGCGGTCAGTGCAAGCAGCCCTATGTGATCGGCCAAGGTACAAACGGCGGCGTGATGATGTACCTCGCCGATTCGAGCGAGCTGCAGGAGCTGCGGCTGAAAGGCAGTTCCGCGGGCAGGGACTATATCGGTCCTGCCGGACGCACGCCGGGATCGCAAGATCGAGAGATCGTCTCCTTCGACGGGCGCGTGATGGTTCTCAAATACGTCGATCCCGAGATCGATGGACGTTACGGCACTGGCATCTTCGTGCGTTGCGCGCCGCGCGCGGCGCAGGCGAACGCGGCGCGCTGATCGCGGCCGTGGCCGCTGATCCAAGATTGGTCGAGCAAGAGCTGCGCGCGCCAACCGCCACGGATCACGTTCGCCCGCCGCCGCAGGTCTACGAGACGCCGCTATGACGCGTCGCCTCATTGCCACGCCGCTCGCGGCGTGGGAGCGCGACGGCGTCAAGGCCGCGCTGGTCAAGGCGGGGCTACCGGCGGACGATATCCTTGAGGAACGCGTATTGGTCTGGCGCTTCGAGACGGTCCAGGCCATTCCAATCGGCTTCGGCGCCCTGGAAATTTTCGGCGGCGATGCGCTGCTGCGGTCGCTGGTGACACTGCCGCCGGTGCGACAGGTCGGCATGGGAGCGGCGATGGTGGCCATGCTCGAGACCGAGGCACGCGCGCTCAAATGTCGGGTGATCTATTTGCTGACCGCGTCCGATACGCGCCTCTTCGGCCGGCTCGGCTATGCCGCTTGCGCGCGCAGCGACGTGCCGGAAGCGGTCCGCGCCAGCCGACAATTCGCCGCGCTCTGTCCGCCAAGCGCGATCGCGATGGTCAAGCGCATCGGCTAGATCGTTCCCGGTACGGGCCGTGATAGGGTCGAATCGGTCTTGCCCGCCGTGCTCTTGTCATGCCCACTCTGCGCGATGTGATCGCCGGCCCCTGGCGCGCCGTGCTCGTGCTCGGCGTCACCGAGATTCTGGCCTGGGGCACGAT
>DASQXF010000518.1:0-5428 GCA_035639895.1 Xanthobacteraceae bacterium | reverse complement strand
CCACAGCTCGAAGAAGGCGTTGCGGCCCTTGGGCGTGCCGATGAACACGGCCCAGCCGCCGCGATCGGCCAGGGCCGGGCGGATGATCTCCGACCACACCCGCGGGTCCATGTCAGCGTTTTCGTCGAGCACGATGCCGTCGAGATAGATGCCGCGCAGCGCATCGGCGTTGTCGGCACCGTAGAGGCGCACCTGCCCGCCCGCCGGGTAATCGATGCGGAGTTCGCTCTCGTGCACGCACGCGCCATACTTCCGTAGCGGTGCCATGGCAGCACGCAGATAGTCCCACGCCACCGTCTTCGATTGCTTGAGGAAGGGCGAGAGATAGGCGTAGCGCGGGCGAATGCGCGGGCATTCGATTGCTGCGCGCTGGAGGTCGTTGATGCAGGCGACGGTCTTGCCGGCGCGGCGGTGCGTCACGATGCAGGCGAAGCGCTCGGTGCGATCGTGGAAGGCATCGAACTGGCGGCGCGGTGCGTAATCGACGACGAGTTCGGGCGCTGGCATGGAAGCGTGCTTGGCCAACCTGCGTGAGGTGGGTTAGGCGCCAAAGCGCGTCCTTAAGGGCGTTTACGCCCCTCTTCGACGAGCTATGGACGCGCTGAGGGCGCCGTAACCCACCGTCTTATTGGCGCTGTTAAGTAATTCGGTGAGTTACGGGCGCTAACCCACCCTACGCCGCTGTCAGCTCAGCGCCCGGGGATCGTCTCGGTTTTGACGCGGACACGCGGCATTACGTTGCCCGCCGCCGTGTACACGTGCATGCAGGTGCTGGGGCAAGGATCGCGGGCGTTGGCGCCAAGCGCAGGGCCGAGAATGTGTCTCCGCTCGGCCCGTTCGCGAACGAGCAAATCGACGAGACCTTGCTCTTCGAGCGGCAATTCAGGATCGAAATAGCGATCGAGGACCGGGACGTAAACGAGGACGCGCTCGACCTGATCGGCCGGCGCCGCCTCCTTCGCCATCGTCGCTCAAACGAGCTCCGCATCGATCCTGTTGAGCCGCAACAGGTTGATCAACGCGACCGCGGGCACCTTGCAGTCGTCGCGCTGTGCATCGGCAGGGGGCGAGCTTGCGGGCCGCGGCCGCAGCCTGGCAAAGGCCGCGAGCAGCGCATTCGCATCGGACGTGCGCGCGATGCCGAGCGCCTCGGCCTGCTGCCGGCATGCATCGGAGAAAAAGGCCGCGCGAATGACCTGCATATCGACGACCCTCGCGGCCCGCACCGAGATCGTCATGGCAAGGGAAAGGGCGAGCGGCGAAGATTATCAGAGCCATGTCTTCCCTCTTCAACGATCGGTTCGGCCAGCTCTGGCCAACCTTTCGACCACCACGGCTGAGCGCAGACCGCGGCCATAATTCAGCGGGCTATCCGCCCTGTGGCGGACAACGCCAGCTAAAACGTCCAACATAAATGGCGAAGCTATTTTTGCGATGTTGTCAACCAGGTAACGCATTGCCTCTATCCTTAAGCCCTGGTCGTCCAAACTTAAATATTCGCCGGTCAGTTCCGTCATGACCCTCCCCTGCTCGTACATCGTCTGCAAAATAAGCGCCCTATACTCCTGTAATTTCGCTTCAGTGAAAGTCCTCGGCTCCAGGCTCAGGATTTCAAATAGGGTCGCGAGCTCGCCGGGATCGAATTCGGGCTGCGTCGAATCGTACTTTGCTAGGAGGTCATAATGGCTGCTGTCCAACATGGTGGGCGGCTTTTCTTTAGTATATGGGACAGTACCAATGCGGCCAGGTGCCATGCAGCAAGCACATGTTGAAGCAATCTCCGCATCGCTTCCCGTTGCGCAGCATGCTGCCGCCATGAAGATCGTGGCATTTAACGGAATCTGGCAAACAGTGAGCCATGTTGCTAGACCTGGTTTGGGCAGGCGTGATGTAGTTGCCCACCCTCGCCTCTGTTTCCGTTTGCGAGCCATTCTAAGTCGCTTGCGCCATGCGGGCGCCTGTCAGGAATTGTCCAAGCAAGCTCGTTGCCTTGGGCAGCTCGAGGAGTCATTGGCGGGCTGCGGAAGTAGTCCGAGAATCCCGCTGTTCGCGGCGGATGGCGCGGTCTGAGGGGTCCAGGCTGAGCGGCTTTCGCCCCACCCCTCATTCGGCCCGGCGCCAAAGGCTGGGGCTGCCGTGGCGGTGGCCTGCCACCAATAAGAACTCCACGGATCCCATGGGTTATTCATGGACTGCTCCGCGTGGGCGCCTGCAGGCACGATGCGCGGTCGGCAGCCCCGCCGATCTGGCCCGAGCTGACCCTCATCGCGCTGCGATTTTGTGGAAAAGGATCCCGCCGGCAGTAAATGTGCCGCGCAGAGCATCAGCTCCCGTCCTGGTGCCGCGCTGGCCAAAGCGGCGGCAGCGGATCGGGATCGAGACATAATTTCGCTGAATACGCTCTTCTGGAAGATTCGTGTAACGCGAGTCCAGCGAAAAATGCTTCAGGTCGAAGCTTTTCGATTTCACCGTGAGCCGCCAAAGGGATAGGTAGTGGTCTCCCAATGCCCATGAGCAAACACCATGGATGACGCGCCCGGTCCCGCCTCGCTCGCGGCGCTGCGCGAAGCGATCCGCTGCGGACACGAGCCGCCGCCGGCGCCGGCCGTTGCGCGGCTCAAATCCTATCGCTGGTTCGTCGTCGCCACCGTCTGCGTCGGCGCCTTCATGGGCCAGATCGATTCCAGCATCACGCAGATGCTGCTGCCGCATCTCGAGGTCGAATTCCATGCAAGGCTGAGCACGGTGAGCTGGGTCGCGGTCGCCTATCTGCTGGCGATGGCGGCGTTTCTACCGATCTTCGGCCGGCTCGCCGACATGGTCGGGCGCAAGCTTCTCTACACCGGCGGCTTTCTCCTCTTCGTGCTGGGCTCGGCGCTCTGCGGCCTTGCGCCGAATCTGCCGGTGCTCATCGCGTTCCGAGTCCTGCAGGCGATCGGCGCGGCGCTCTTGTCATCGAACAGCGTCGCCATCGTGGTGGCCGCCGCGGGCCCCGCGCAGCGCGGCCGCGCGCTCGGCATCCAGGCCGCCGCGCAAGCGGTCGGACTGAGCGCAGGGCCGGCGATCGGCGGCCTCCTGCTCGATGTGCTCGACTGGCGATGGGTGTTCTGGATCAACGTGCCGGTCGGGCTCGCCGGCACCGTGTTGGGTTGGTTCGTGCTTCCGCCCACCAAGGACTTGCCCGAGGATGCGCGCTTCGACTGGACAGGCGCGATCCTGATCGCGCCGGCGCTCACCGCGCTCATTGCCGTGCTCAACGAGGGATATGCGTGGGGCGTGACGTCGCCGCTCCTCCTCGGCTGCGCGCTCGCCGGCGTGATCCTGCTCACGCTGTTCATTCGCGTCGAGCAGCGGGCGCCATTCCCGCTCGTCGATCTCACGCTGTTCCGGCAAAGCGCATTCACGGCCGGCAATATCGCCGGCCTCATGGGTTTCGCCGCGCTGTTCGGCCTGTTCTTCCTGATGCCGTTCGTGTTCGTTCGCGCCTATGGCGATTCCGCATTTGCCGCCGGGCTGCGGCTGACCATCGTTCCAGCGATGCTCGGCGCGGTGGCGCCAGTGGGCGGCGCGCTTTACGACCGGCTCGGCCCGCGTCTGCTCACCGGATCGGGCATGCTCATCTGCATCGCCGCCCTGGCGCTGCTGTTCGCCGTGCTCGACGGTGCGCGAGACAGCCTGCCGCTGGTGATGCTCGCGCTCGCGCTGTTCGGCGTCGGCCAGGGATTGTTCATCTCTCCCAACAACAGCGCGATCGTGGCCGCCGCGCCGGCGTCCCTGACCGGGGAAGCCGGCGGACTGCTCAACGTCACGCGCTCGTGCGGCATCAGTATCGGCGTCGCCGCCGCATCCTCGCTGCTCGCATGGCGGCTCGCGGTCCTCACCGGTTCCGGCCACAACACGCTGCACGCCGCAGCACAGGAACTGTTGTCGGCCGCGATGTGATCATCCTGCTCGGCAGCTTCAGCGCGATCGCCAGCGCGATGTCGCTCACGCGACCACGGCAGCCTCGCGGCACGCACGCAGCCGTGCACTAGCGCGTGCGTCGCGTTGTTAACCGCGGCTTAACCATGCCGGCGCATCATGACGCACGCGCGGCCGAACACCGCTTCGAGCGAATTCGAAGACACGATGGAGCAGCGCGATGCCGGATAACAAAGCCTACAAGCTTCCACCCGAGCCGATCGGCGCCCCTCGCCTGCTCAATGCAGCCGCCTGGCTGGAAACGCTGGCCGCGCTCGAGAGCGAATTCAAGACCGCCCTGAGCCAAAACACGTCGCGCGAGCAGATGCCGGAGCGACAGCGCGGATCCATGTAGCCGCATCAGGCTACTCAGATCCCGTCGTCCCCGCGCATGCGTATGGGGCGGGTCATGCGCGGGCTTGACCCGCGCATCCATCTTTTTCGCAAAAAGGCTTTTGCAAAGATGGATGGATTGCCAGGTCAAGCCCGGCAATGACGACCTTGAGTGGCGCACGGGCTTCACCTCGCTACTGGACGCTGCCGATTCCCCACAGCTTGCACAGCTCGTCCAGCGCCGCCTTCATCCGCTCGAGCGCCGCGGCATAAGCTTGCGGCCGGCTGCTCCAGCCCAACGCGTGGCCGACCTGCTCGAGCGCAACTTCCCGGCAAACCGCCCATTCCAGAACGTGCGATCCGATCTTGCCGGCCGCTTGCACGGCTTCGCGGTATCGTTGCCGATGGAATACCTGGTTTTCCGTTTTCGCCATCCCCGCATATGCGCCAAGGTCGATTGCAAGCACGCGATTGAGATCGACGGATTCCAAGTAGCCGGCGAGACCGGCATGATACCAGTGGTGGCGATATTTCTGCCCGGCCGAATATTGCTCCGCCGTGATGGCGCTGCGCGCGAACGCGCGCTCGAGCGGGGCATCGCGCATGGTGATCTGCCCGCTGTGGCCGCGCTCGACGTCGGCTCCGGCGCGGCGCAGCCGCTCCGGCGTGGGCAGCGCGCGCCGCTCCACGGGCACGTCCTTCCCGCGGCTGGTCGAAATGCGCGTGCGTTTCTCGCGTGCTCTCATTTTCGTTCTCCTGCTGATCGGTCGCGAGCGCCCTGCCCGCGCGTGATCGATTCATCCTCGCGCGTGGCGGCGCGCGCATTGTTCGGCGGCGCCTGCGGTCGCCGATAGGCGCGCGCACAATGTTCGGCGCAGTAGGGCTTGCCGTGCGCCGGCGGCGCCCCGCAGAAGAACAAGCGCGCGCAGCGGGGATCGCCGACCGGCCATCGGCAGGTATCCTCGCTCAATTCGAAGAACGAGCGGCGCCGGCGGCGCGGGATGTTCGCGTCGAGGCGCGCATCCTCGACGTAGGGTTTGGCGTTCACGACCCAGGCCGGCAGCGGGCCGCGACGGCGCCAATCCGCAATGCGATATCCGGTCTTGTCGGCGTACCAAATCGTGGCGTGCCGTCT
>DASQXF010000517.1:0-5529 GCA_035639895.1 Xanthobacteraceae bacterium | reverse complement strand
CACGGTCAGATGCGGAAACAGGTTGAACTGCTGGAATACCATCCCGACTTCGCCGCGCACCTCATCGATGGTCTTGAGATCCTCGGTGAGCTCGGTGCCGTCGACGATGACCCGGCCGCGCTGCCAGTCTTCGATCCGGTTGATGCAACGAAGCAGCGTCGACTTGCCGCTGCCCGAGGGGCCACAGACGACGATGCGTTCTCCCCGCATGACCTTGAGATCGATGTCCCGCAGCACATGGAACTGATCGAACCATTTGTTGAGGCCAGTGATCTCGATCGCAACCTCGTGCGTCGTCGTGCGTATGTCGCGCGCGACGCCCGGTCTGCCTGGAGTTCCGTTTTGATAACTGTCGTCCAACGTCTCGACCTTGTCTCAAGCCAGACGACCGATGCTTAGCCGCCGCTCCACGAAAAGAGCGTAGCGCGACATCCCGAAGCTCACGACGAAATAGATGATCCCGGCGAACGCAAAGCCGGTGAACAGCGTAACGGGGGTTGCCCAGGTCGGATCGGCAAAAGCCGCGCGCAATTGTCCCAGCAGATCGAAGATGGCGACGATCATCACGAGCGTCGTATCCTTGAATAGCGCTATAAAAGAATTGACCAGGCCGGGAATGACCAGCCGCAGCGCCTGCGGCAAGATGACCAGGCCCATCATGCGCCAGTAACCGAGCCCGAGCGCCATCGCGCCTTCGAACTGGCCGCGCGGGATCGCCTGCAGGCCGCCGCGCACCACCTCTGCCATATAGGCTCCCGCAAACAGCACCACCCCGATCAGCACGCGGGTGAGGCCGTCGATTCTCCAGTCGGTCGGCAGGAAGAACGGCAGCATGTAGGTCGCGAAGAACAGCACGGTGATCAGCGGCACGCCGCGCCAGAACTCGATGAAAATGATGCAGAACGTGCGCACGATGGGAAATTCCGAACGCCGGCCGAGTGCGAGCAAAATTCCCAGGGGCAGCGACAAGATGATGCCGGTGAATGAGATCACCAATGTGACAAGGAGGCCACCCCAGAGCCGGGTCTCCACATGCGGCAGGCCCAAGACGCCCCCGGTCAGCAGGAAGAAGGCGAGCACCGGGAAAACGCCGAAGAATGCGAGCGCGTTCACGCGCTTGAAGGGCGCGGACGGGATAAGGAGAGGTACGAGCATGATTGCGCCGAGCGCGTAAGTGACATTGACGCGCCACTGTTCGCTTTCCGGATAGAAGCCGTACATGAATTGAGCGAACTTGGCCTTGACGAACGGCCAGCAGGCACCGACCTCGCGCCCGACCGTTTCGGGCAGGCAATCAACGCGGCTCGAGCCGGTCCAGACTGCATCGATGAACAGAAACTTCACCGTCGGCCATAGCAGCGAAACGATGATCACGGCACTGACCAGCGTTAGCGTCGTATTGAATGCGCCGCCGAACAGCCGGGCGCGCGTCGTCCTTAGCGCATCGGTGCTCGCCACCGGCGGCGGCTCGGGTTCGACCAGCGCGCGGCGGATGTAGGATGATTGCGAGACGTCCGCCATCACCGCTCCGCTATCCCGATATGGGCGTTGTACCAGTTCATCAACGCGCTGGTGATGAGCGAAATGGCAAGATAGACCGCCATGGTAATGGCGATGATCTCGATCGCCTGGCCCGTCTGACTCAATGTGGTGCCGGCGAAGACCGCGAACAGGTCGGGATAGCCGATGGCGACCGCGAGCGACGAATTCTTCGTCAGGTTGAGATACTGATTGGTGAGCGGCGGCACGATCACGCGCAGCGCCTGCGGCACGATGATGAGGCGCAGCGTCAATCCGCGCCGCAGCCCGAGCGCGGACGCGGCCTCACTTTGCCCGCGCGGCACGGCAAGCAGGCCGGCGCGCACGACTTCGGCGATGAAGGCGGCGGTGTAGGTCGTCAGCGCGACGACAAGGGCGACGAATTCGGGAAACAGCCGAATCCCGCCGACGAAATTGAAGCCGCGCAGCTCGGGCTTCTCGAAGCCGATCGGAAATCCTGTCATGATCAGCGCCAGGAGCGACGGCACGACCAGAAGCGCCAGAGAGGTCCAGAGCAGCGGCACTTGGCGGCCGGTGCGGATTTGCAGGCGCCTTGCCCAAAGCCTGAGCGCAACAGTTACGACCACGGTTACCGCGAACACAGCGACGACCGCAGCCGCTCCCTCCCCCGCGACCGGCGCCGGCACGATGATTCCGCGGTTGTTGAGAAAAATCTCACCGAACAACGAGATGCTTTGGCGCGGTCCGGGCAGCGTGCCCAGCACGGCCAGATACCAAAACAGGAGCTGAAACAGGAGCGGCAGGTTGCGGATCAACTCGACATACGCTTCCGCCAGGCGTGCGAGAAGCCAATTGCGCGAGAGCCGTGCAATGCCGATGCAGAAGCCGAGGATGGTCGCGAGCACAATGCCGATCGCGGCGACGAGCAGCGTGTTGAGAAGCCCGACAAGGAACACACGGCCATAGGTGTCCGATTCATTATAGGGAATGAGGGATTGGTTGATCGCAAATCCCGCCGTGTTGTCGAGGAAGCCGAAGCCGCTCGCGATCTTCAGTGCGTCGAGGTTGGCCTTGGCATTGAGGGCGAATTCGTAGCCGAGCCACACCAGCACCGCCAGTAAGGCGAACTGGTAGAAAACAGCGCGAATCTTCGGGCGATTGTAGATCGCAATCCGCGGTGGGGCCACAGCATGCTGGATCTGGGTTGACACGAGAGTCGCCTGTCCGTGTCGTTCTCACTCCGTTGTCATGCCCGCGAAGGCGGGCATCCAGTAGCCAGCGTGGCGGCGATCAACGCCGAGGCGTTTCATCCGGGCCGGCGATTACTGGATCGTCCGCTTTCGCGGACGATGACAACCGAGCGGCTGTTAAATTGGCGCCCATCCACTGTCGCGGTCAGGACATGCATGAGTCGGCAGCGTACCACGTCGATGGCAAACTCAGCGTACCGGCGGTGCGTATTGGATACCGCCCTTGGTCCAGAGCCGGTTGACGCCGCGACTGATGCCGAGCTTGGAACCCGTGCCCACGTTGCGGTCGAACACTTCACCATAATTGCCGACCTGTTTGACGATGCGTACCACCCAATCCTTGGTCAGCCCGAGCTGCTCGCCGAAATTGCCCTCGACTCCCAACAGCCGCCTGATCTCCGGCTGGTTCGACTTCAACGACTCGTCGACATTTCTGGAAGATACGCCGAGTTCCTCGGCATTGAGCATGACAAAGAGCGTCCACTTGACGACGTCGAACCATTGATCGTCGCCATGGCGCACCAGCGGGCCGAGTGGCTCTTTGGAGATGATCTCCGGCAGGATGACGTGGTCGTTGGCATTGGCGAGCTTGAGCTTCTCGGCATAGAGCTGCGAGACGTCGGTGGTGAACACGTCGCATCGCCCTGTCTCGTAGGCCTTGACGGTCTCGTCCGCTGTGCCGAAGGCGATGACCTCGTACTTCATGTTGTTGGCGCGGAAGAAGTCTGCAAGGTTGAGCTCGTTCGTGGTGCCGGTCTGGGTGCATACCGAGGCGCCGTTGAGCTCGAGCGCCGAGTTGACCTTGAGCGACTTGCGGACCATGAACCCTTGTCCATCGTAATAGGTTACGCCCGCGAAATTGCCGTAGGCGACGTCGCGCGACAGCGTCCACGTCGTATTGCGCGACAACACGTCGATCTCGCCGGTCTTGAGCGGCTCGAACCGATCCTTGGCCGAGAGCGGGGTGAATTTGACCTTGGTCGGATCGTTGAAGATCGCGGCGGCGAGCGCGCGGCAAAAGTCGACGTCGAAGCCGGCCCAATTGCCCTTGTCGTCGGGATTAGCAAATCCCGGCAGTCCCTGGCTGACGCCGCAGAGCAATGAGCCGCGATCCTTCACTGTCTTGAGCGTCTGCGCAGCCGCCGTATCGAAGCAGAAGCCGAGTGCGATGGTTGCGCCGAAAAGAAAGATTGCGCGCTTCATGAAGCAGCCTTTCCTGAGACTGTCCTTATCCACCTTGACCGCAACTTACGGGATCTGAGAGGCTTTTTTTAACACCACACTCGCGGCGCATGCCGGCGCCCCCGATGTGCCGGCCAACATCGCGCCCGCATGCGCGGTTCTCGTATTGGTCTGCCTGCCATCTCAGAACGATCAGGCACCCTGGTCAAGGGGTTGACGGTCGCAGCCCATGCCGCCATGACCCGACGCGATGCACTATTCCGCGCGTAAACATCGGCGCAGACGCCGGTCGGTGCGCCAGACTACGTCAGAGAGGCGACCCATGAGCAAGAAGAGCGAAGCCACGCACCCACCGTTGAAGCCGGCGACGCGGCTCGTGGTGGGGGGCCGCGACGCCAGCGCCCAGCATGGCTTCGTCAATCCGCCGGTGCATCACGCCTCGACGGTGCTGTATCCGAGCGCCGAGGATTTCCTCGCCCGTCGCTCGCGTTACCTCTACGGCCGCCGCGGCACGCCCACGTCCGAGGCGCTTGAAGATGCGTTGCGCGAGCTCGAAGGACCTGACTGCGCCGGCGTTGCGCTGCTGCCGTCCGGTCTCGCGGCGATCTCGACCGCACTCTTCGCGGTGCTCGATGCCGGCGATCACCTGCTGGTCACCGACAGCGCCTATCAGCCCACGCGGCGATTCTGCGACGGCGTGCTTCGGCGCAAGGGCGTGGAGACCACGTACTACGATCCTCTGACCGGCAGCGGCATCGCTGCGCTCATGAAGTCCAACACGCGCGCCGTGTTCGTGGAGGCGCCCGGCTCGCTGTCGTTCGAAGTTCAAGACGTACCGGCGATCGCGGCCGCCGCCCACGCCAACGGCGCGGTCGTGCTGATGGACAACACTTGGGCGACCCCGCTCTATTTCCATGCCTTCGACAAGGGGGTCGATCTGTCCATCCAAGCCGCCACCAAATATATCGGCGGCCATTCCGACGTGATGCTTGGCACTGTATCGGCCAACCAGGCCACATGGGAGCGGCTGCGCGAGACGGTCCACGCGCTCGGCCTGTGCGTCGGGCCGGATGACATCTATCTCGGTTTGCGCGGGCTGCGCACCATGGGCGTGCGGCTTGCGCAGCACCATCAGGCAGGACTGAAAGTCGCGCGTTGGCTCGCTGCGCGTCCCGAAATCGCCCGCGTGCTGCATCCGGCGCTCGAAAGCTGTCCCGGCCACGCGGTGTGGCGGCGCGATTTTTCCGGCGCGAGCGGGCTCTTCAGCATCGTGTTCAAGCCGGTTGCACAAAGCGCGGTCAACGCATTCCTCGATGAGCTACGGCTTTTCGGCATCGGCGCGTCGTGGGGCGGTTTCGAGAGCTTGGCCATTCCATTCGACTGCACCAGCATCCGCACGGCGACGAAATGGCTGCCGGGTGGGCCGACCGTGCGCCTGCACATCGGACTCGAGGACGTCGAAGACTTAATCGCCGATCTCGAACGCGGCTTTGCCGCACTTGCCGCAGCGCGCTGAGCACACCGACCACGAGGGATCGAATGCCGCGACGCCACTCGATGCCGGTATTGCCTCTCACATCGCGGCTTTGGCGCTATG
>DASQXF010000516.1:0-3019 GCA_035639895.1 Xanthobacteraceae bacterium | reverse complement strand
CTGGAAAAGGAACTCAACCTGATGGGGGTGCAGGCGCTGGGGCTCGGGCTCGGCACGCTCATCCACGAGCTCGGCGTCGCGCCGCAGATCGTGACCGGTCACGATTTCCGCGCCTATTCGGCCTCGGTGAAGATGGCATTGACGACGGGCCTGATGGCGGCGGGTTGCAGCGTGCACGACATCGGCTTGGCGCTCACGCCCATGGCCTATTTCGCGCAATTCGCGCTCGACGTGCCGTGCGTGGCGATGGTGACCGCCTCGCATAACGACAATGGTTGGACCGGCGTGAAGATGGGCGCCAATCGTCCGCTCACCTTCGGCCCGGACGAGATCAATCGGCTCAAGGCGATCGTGCTCGAGGCGCGCTTCGATCTGCGCGGCGGCGGCTCTTACCGATTCATCGAGAACTTTCCGGCCCGTTACATCGCCGATCTCACGCAGCGGCCGAAGCCCAAGCGTCGTCTCAGGGTAGTTTGCGCCTGCGGCAACGGCACCGCCGGCGCCTTCGCGCCGCAGGTCCTCAGCGCGATCGGCTGTGACGTGGTCCCGCTCGATTGCGAACTCGACCACACCTTTCCCAAGTACAATCCCAACACCGAGGACATGAAGATGCTGCACGCCATGCGCGACGAGGTGTTGCGCGTGAAGGCGGACGTGGCGCTCGGCTTCGACGGCGACGGTGACCGCTGCGGCGTGGTCGACAACGAGGGCGAGGAAATTTTTGCCGACAAAGTGGGCGTGATGCTCGCGCGCGACATCTCCGCGCAACACAAAGGCGCGACTTTCGTCGCCGACGTGAAGTCGACCGGCCTGTTCATGACCGATCCGGTGCTGCGCGAGAATGGCGCCAAGGCGGACTATTGGAAGACCGGCCACTCCTACATGAAGCGCCGCGTCAACGAGATCGGCGCGGCGGCCGGCTTCGAAAAATCCGGTCACTTCTTCTTTAACCCGCCGCTCGGCCGCGGCTACGACGACGGGCTCGTGTTCGCGCTTGCGATCTGCGACATGCTCGACCGCAACCCCGACAAGAGCATGGCCGATCTCAAGAACGCGCTGCCCAAGACCTGGTCGTCGCCGACCATGTCGCCGCACTGTCCCGACGAGGTCAAATACCGCGTCGTGGATGAGGTGGTGAAACATTTCGAGCAGGCGAAAGCGGGCGCGGAGAAGGTCGCGGGCGAGCCGATCCGCGATCTCGTCACGGTGAACGGCGTGCGCGTCACGGTTGCGGACGGCACCTGGGGACTCGTGCGCGCGTCTTCCAACAAACCGGAGCTGGTGGTGGTGGTGGAGAGCCCGGTATCGGAAGCGCGCATGCGCGAAATGTTCAAGGCGATCGATGCCGTGCTGCGCACGCATCGCGAGGTCGGCGCCTACAACCAGACGATTTGATCCGAGCGCTAATTGGCGACCGACTCGTCATGCCCGGCAACGCAGTCAAGCTTGCGCAGACTGCGTAAACTTGTCTGCGCTGCCGGGCGTCCACGTCTTACTTTTTTCTGTTGAGCAAAAGACGTGGATGGCCGGGACGAGCCCGGCCATGACGCGCTTGTGGTTCGATGCGAATCACCGCGACGGAACGCCTCTGACTGGTCATGCACTGGCTTGACCCGCTGCTACGTCGACGTCGAGCGCTTGTGCCGCCTCCGTTTTGATCGCGCGCTACGCCCGCGAGCGGCCGTTGCCAACGGCCTGATCGAGGCGCCCATTCTTGCGCCTTGCGCGCGGCTTGTCGCCCTGGCCGGCGTGCTCGGTCAAGACCTCGATCAGCGCGCGCACCTTGGGCGAGAGCATACCCTTGCGCCAGATCAAGGTGGTTTGCGACCGTGCCAGCGCCGGCGGCAGGGAATGCACGCTCAAGAGCTTGGCGTCCGGAAACGTGCTGAGCACATTGCGCGGCATCAGTGAGATGCCCATGCCGGCGACCGCGCATCCGAGCATGGCGTGGTAGGAGGTAATCTCGACGATGCGCTCGGGCATTTCCCCATGATGGGCGAACCAATCCTCGAGCCGCTGGCGGTACGAGCAGCCGGATTCGAAGGCAAGCACGGTCTGGCAGCGCGCGTCGCGCGGCGACTTGATCGGCGGGTGACCGGCGGTGGCGATGATCACCAGCTCTTCCTCGTAGATCGGCACCTTCTCGAATGGAGCATCCGCGACCGGATCGGAGGTAAGCGCTGCGTCGAGCTCACCGGTAAGGACCGCGCCGGCAAGCTGCCGGGTATTGCCGGTGCGCAATTCGAGGCTCACGTCGGGATAACGGCCCAGATAGTCATTCATCGGAACCGGCAAGCGCATCGCTGCGGTGCTTTCCCCGGTGCCTAATCGCAACAACCCGCGCGGTTTGGCATCGTGCACCGCCTCACGCGCTTCCTGCGCGAGGTCGATGAGCCGGTCTGCGTAATCGAGCAAGAGCTTGCCGGCGGAGGAGAGATGCAGGCGCTTGCCCTCGCGCACGAACAGCTCGACACCAAGTTCGGTTTCGAGTTGGCGCACGCGCGTGGTGATATTGGATTGCACGCGGTTGAGCTTTTCTGCGGCCCGTGTGACCCCGCCGGCCTGAACGACCGAGCGGAAGATATGCAGATCGGTCAAATCCATCATTCTCACCTTGAGATGAAGATTATCACAATTATTCATTTTACGTGATGATCGGGCTTACGTAAAGCTCTTTCCCAATCGTCGGTATTGAAGGAGATTAAAATGTGCGTCGGCAATGAAACTGCCTTTGATTTCAAAAACTTGTCGTCCGAACAGTGGGAGCGCACCAGGCGGCAGATCATCGCCAGCGCGCAAGCCGCGCGCGCCCAGGTGTGGCGCGACCTGTTCGCCGCGGTCCTGTACGGTTTGCACGCCGCTGCCGGGAGCGCAGCCGCGCTGATCCGCGCCGTTGCCGGAGCGGCCATTGCGGCGGCCGGCAAGTGGTGGCGCGCCTACGCGCTTTGGCGCGAACGCAAGGCGGCGGCGCGCGAGCTTCACGCGCTCGACGACCGCACGCTCAAGGACATTGGGGTGA
>DASQXF010000515.1:0-2254 GCA_035639895.1 Xanthobacteraceae bacterium | reverse complement strand
AAGGCGCCTCGCAAGCGCCTGGCACGCTACGTTACTGCGTGCCCACGGGTGTCTCGCAAACACCCGAACGTCTCTCGGCGCTCCGCCCACCCCTCGATGGGGGTGAGTGAAGCAAAGAGGCAAAGCCCGGACGCAGCAATGCGGGCGCGGGAACCAGTTGGGCTGTTTGACATGTAAATCCGTAATGAGAATCCGGCCGTTGCTATCGCGTCCCGGGCGCGATGCCGCGCGAGCGCAAGCGCAGGGATGCATCAGCGCATCATTGCGCTCCGCTCCACGCTGCGCTGCGCCCGGGACACGAACGAGCCGCCGTGAAGAACCAACCTGCACGTGTAGCCGAATGCCGCCCCATTGTTTCGGATTGTTCTTAACAATGAAAAATACCAACTCAGACGTGTAAGTGGTAAGTGGGGCGAGCCGCCTCATCTACGGCGGTCGTCCGGGCCGACGATCGTAGGAATGCATTTTGGCCAAACGAACCCCAACTGCGTTTTTGGCCAAACGAAGCCAAGCGGCAGCGTGGGCGTGAAGGGTCGCGCTGTTGAAGCTCGGCGGGCTAGCTCGCTGGCTCCTTGTTCAAAAACGCCTCGAGCGCTGAAACCTGTTTCTTGTCGCTCTCAAAATCGCGCGCGATCTGCTCATAGAAATGCGCCGCGCCGAGGTAAAGCTCGTGCGCGGCCGGGTCTTCGCCGACGAAATCGGCAATCTCGTGCATTTCCGCGATCCAGCGATAGGACTTCGAGGGCATCAGCGCCAGACTGCGCTTGAGCCAAGCCAACATCTGCGGTTGGCTCGCCTGCAACTCGGCGAAAAGCGCATCCGCCGTTCCGCCGCGCGTCGCGGCGAGCATCATCGCCGCGCCCAGCGCCTGGGTGCCCTTGGTGATGCCGGCATAGGACATCTTCATCGCCGAGGCCGCGCTCATGGGGCCGCCGAGCACGCGGACGTCGAGCCCGTAGTCCTTCAGCGCCGCAAATCGCGGCGCCGCGGGGCCGGATGCGTAAAAGCGCGGGCCGGCGTCGTTTCCTTTCGGCGGCGCGCCGATGATGCCGGCATCGACGAAGGGCGAGCCGGTCGGCGCGATGACCGCGGCGATGCGCTCGGCGGTGCGCGGGCTCACCGCATTGCAGTCGACGTAAACCGGCTTGCTGTTGCTGGCGGTCAGCGCCGCCGCAAACCGCTGCGCCAGCGCGACGGCCTCGCCCGGCGGCAGGATCGACAAGATGAAGTCGCCGGCGACGATCTCCTCGTCGCTCGCCGCGAGCATTCCCGCGGCCTTGGCGCGCGCGATCGTCTCGGCGCTGCGCCCCTTGAGCGAGGTCAGCACTTTGAGGCCGTGATCGGTGAGCCGCTTGCTGACGGCGGCGCCCATCATGCCGGGCGCGATGACGGCGACCGAAGGATGCATGCGTCGTCCTCCAATTTCGACCCCGGCTGCAGGCGCAATCTGCGGAGATCAGGGGACTTTGGCAAGGCGCTCTTTTCCTCGCGCGTCGCGCCGCTTGGCAAGGGCGGCCGTTTCCGCTTTGCTCCGGCGGCATCAAGGTTCACTCAGAACGGGAAAGCCGTGCCCAGCGATCTCTCCGAGGCCCGCTATCAAGTCGCGCTTGCCAATCGCATCCTGGCGAACGAAGGCGTGCTCGATGCGTTCGGCCATGTCAGCCTGCGCCATCCAAAGGACCCGGGCCGGTATCTGCTCTCGCGCTCCCGCTCGCCTGGAGTCGTCGAGCCGGCCGATGTTTTGGAATTCACGCTCGACTCCGAGCCGGTCGCGCCGCCCACGGCCCAGCTTTACGCCGAGCGCGTCATTCATGGCTGCATTTACCAAGCGCGGCCCGACGTGACGGCGGTCTGTCACCATCATGCGCCGGCGGTGATGCCGTTCTGTATCGCCGGCGTTCCTATCGTTCCGGTGTTCCACCTGGGGGCCGCGGCAGGCGAAACGGTGCCGTTCTGGAACCAGCGCGACGAGTTCGGCGATACCAATCTGCTGGTAGTCAAGCCGGAGGAGGGCCGCTCGCTTGCGCGCGCGCTCGGGCCACACGGTGCGGTGCTGATGAACAATCACGGCGCGACCGTGGCCGGGCGCGATCTACGCGAGTTGGTATCGCGCGCGATCTTCATGTGCCACAACGCGGAGTACCAGCTGCGCGCGCAGCTCCTCGGCAAGGTGGCGACATTGACCGCGGGCGAGACCCGGCTCGCGGGCTCGCTCAACGCGATGCCCAACGTGACCAACCGGACGTGGGAATAT
>DASQXF010000514.1:0-2916 GCA_035639895.1 Xanthobacteraceae bacterium | reverse complement strand
GAACCGTCCACTCTGGCCGTTTCGACTGCGCGGGCAAGCGTCCTTTCTTCCTCCTGCCGATGTAAGGATGGGTCGGACCACTCGTGATAGTCTCGCCGGTCCTTCTTCTCTTCGATCCGGATAATATTGATTGCACGCTTGTAACCGGCGAGCAGATTTTTTCCATCTTCTGTGTCGAGGAATTTTCGAAGCGCCTCGACCCGGCGGACGATTGAAACAAAACTGACCTCGGTACCGCGCAGATAGAGAACGGCGTCCACGAGATCGTGTCGCGCTCCTTGTTCGCGCAACTGCACCTTGAGGCGCTCGTCGAAAAAATCAACAAACGTGTCGCCCACATTTGAGATGTCAGTATCGGACATTTCTGGCCGAAACCGCCGCACGTGCATCTCGAACATCCCCCGCGATGAGAGTTCAAGGTTATTGGCCAATACTATGCGGATCACTCCCAAGGCTGCGCGGCGCAGGGCGTAGGGATCCTTTGACCCTGTCGGCCTCTCGTCGTTTACCCAAAACCCCACCAGCGTGTCGATCTTGTCCGCGAGGGCGACGGCGACTGAAACCGGATCGCTTGGCACGCTGTCGTTGGGGCCGAGCGGCTTGTAGTGCTCCTCGCACGCGGCCGCGACGCTTGCGTCCTCGCCTTGCGCCAGCGCGTAGTATCTTCCCATAATTCCTTGCAGCTCGGGAAATTCGCCAACCACTTCGGTGAGCAAATCGGCCTTGGCGAGCCGCGCGGCGCGTCTGACTTGCCTGCGATAAGTGTCCTGCTCCTGCGTGAGATCGTCGGGCGACAGCATTTGCCCGGAGAAAAAATTGGGTTGGCTCGACAGCGCGAACGCGATCTCGTCGGCGAGCCGCTCGATGCGCTCGATACGCTCCCACTGGGTGCCGAGCTTCTCGTGAAAGACGATATCCTTGAACTTCGGCAGCCGGTCCTCCAGCCGCGTCTTGAGATCGGTGTCGTAGAAGAATTTGGCGTCGGCGAGCCGCGCGCGGATGACCCGCTCGTTGCCGGCGATGATCGCCTTGCCGCCGTCCTCTGCCTCGATATTGGCGACGAGGATGAACTTGTTGGCCAGTTGCGACGTGCGCGGATCGCGCAGCACGAAGCACTTTTGATTGTTGCGGATGGTGGCGCGGACGATCTCGGACGGCATGCCGAGGAACGCTTCGTCGAATGACCCCATCAGCACGACCGGCCATTCGACCATGCCGGCCACCTCCGCCAGCAGGCCCGCATCCTCCACGAGCTCGTAGGCCTGCGCGAAAGCAAGGTTTCTGGCATCGGCGAGAATCATTTCCTTGCGCCGCTCGGGATCGAGCACGACTTTGGCCTTTTCGAGCTTCTCCGCGTAATCCTCGAACCGGCGCACCTTGAAGCGCTGCGGTGCCATGAACCGGTGGCCGCGCGTCTCGTCGCCCGCCTTGATCCCGTCGATCGCAAACGGCACGACGTCCGGCTCCTCGGTTTCCGGGCCGAAGGTTGCGACAACGGAATGCAATGGCCGCACCCAACCGAGTGCGCCCGGTCGCGCCGACTGCTCGCCCCAGCGCATCGACTTCGGCCACGGGAAGGTCTTCACCACGTCCGGTACGATCTCGGCGATCACGTCAATCGCAGGCCGGCCCGGCTTCTCGATCACCGCGACGTAAACGTCGCCTTTCTTGTCGGGCACAACTTTGGCCTCGTCGATGGATCTGAGCCCAGCGGCGCGCAGGAAGCCTTGGATCGCGCCCTGGGGCGCGCCGACGCGCGGACCTTTTTTCTCTTCCTTCACGTCGGGCTGGCGGACCGGCAGGCCCTTGACCGCGAGCGCAAGCCGGCGCGGCGTGACGAAGGCCTTGGCGCCCTCATAGAGGAGCCCTTGGCCGACGAGTGCCTCGGTGACGAGCTTACGCAAATCCTCGGCCGCGCGCGCCTGCATGCGCGCCGGTATCTCCTCGGAGAAGAGTTCGAGCAGAAAATCGGGCATCGTGAGCAGGTAGCAGGCGCCGTCGCCATTGTTAAGCCGAAAAGCGGGCGTTGTTCGCGCGAGGCGGCTCTGCTCACCTCTCTGGGCTCGCCGCCATGCCGCACACTTGCAATGACGCCGTTCGCCAGCGATCGGCATGCCTGGATGAAGATTCTCCGCCGCACGTTTTCCACCCTCGCCGTCCTCTTGGGCGCAGTCGCGCTCACGGCCGCCTCTCCCGTTGCGGCTGGCGCGACCGCCTATCTGATGTACATCAAGGGAAGCGAGGGCCCGCCCTCCGTGCCGATGCGCGTCGTCTGGGAGCCGCGCGACGGCAACCCTCACATTACCATCGATCTTGGCCCCCAATATGAGCCGGCGCTGACGAAGCTCGGGCTGCCGCGCGTGCTCGAATACGATGCCATCCCCGAGAAATCACAGTTCGTGGTGCGCGATCCCGAATTCGCGCGCTTCGTCAAGACCGTTGCCGCGTCGATCGTGCAGGGCTTCTTGACCGCGAGCCCCGTTCCCGGCGCGTGGGCGCAACCGGCCGAGGTCAAGGTTCATACCGCGGCGCTCCTCATCACGCCCGCGCCCGCCCGACTGGAGTTGATTGCACGGCTCCACGTCACCTATCTCGACCCGCAAAAGTCGGGACCGCCGAAGGTTCAGGAACTGATCAAGGGCGACATCATTTTCGTCGGCCAGCCGGAACCCGCGGCACCCGCTGACGCAACATCAGCGGGCAAGCAATAAATTGCGCTGGGGCCACGCGCTCGATCACCCTCCCCTGGAGGGCCCCTCCAGGGGAGGGTGACGGTGTCTCTGGCACCACCGTGATTTAGCTTCACGATTCTTGGCGCTGCAAATTCTTATGGCTGCCGTCACACATCGGCCGATTGCCGGTACGCTTGCAGGCGCAGAACCAGGCCTGTTCTGCCTGAACCGCCTTCCACTCGAC
>DASQXF010000513.1:0-4494 GCA_035639895.1 Xanthobacteraceae bacterium | reverse complement strand
GGAACGACCTTGGCGACCGGCGAATGTGGCTGCTGGCCATCGCTCAACGTCTCGCCGGTTTTGGCGTGATCGAGCTTGCCGAGCGCCACGATATCGCCCGCTTCCGCGGCCGCGCGCTTCTCGGTGTGTTGGCCCATGAGCTTGAACACCGCCGCGACCCGTCCGCTTTGTCCGTCGCCATTCATGAGATTGGCGCCGTCTCCGATTTTGCCGGAGAGCACACGGACTACGGACATCTTCCCGCCGTGCGCGCTATTGATGGTCTTAAGCACGTAAGCGACAGTTTGGCCCCCCTTCAGGGCGAGCCGCTTTGCAGTATCGGCAGCGCCGGGCGACTCGTGCCGCAAAGCTTTCATGAGCCGCAGCACGCCGTTGGTGCGCGTGGCGGAACCGAGCAACACCGGACATACGAGGCCTTCCCGCAATTCCTTGGAAAGATCGTCGAACACCTTGTCGCGCGGTGGCTGAACGTCTTCGAGCAGTTGCTCCATCAACTCGTCGTCGTGATCGGCGAGAGTCTCCAGCATCGAGAATCTTGCGGTCTTCTCGCGATCCAGCGCATCGCCTTCAAGCGGGATGACTTGCGATGGCGCATGCTCTTTGTAAACGAACGCGCGCTCGAGCGCGAGATCGACGAACCCGGTGATGGTCTCGCCGGCGAAAGTCGGGATCTGTCGCAGCAGCAGCTTGCTGCGCGAGGCGGGCTGCAAGACCGTGAGCACCTCGTGAATTGTGGAATCGGCTTTGTCGATCTTGTTGACGAAGAGAAAGTGGGGAATTTTCTGATCTTCGAGTTCGCGCAGGATCAGCTGAAGCTGTGGCACCTTCTTCTCGTCGAGCTCGCAGACAACGACGGCTGCGTCCACCGCCGGCAGCGCCGCGCGCATGTCATGGAGGAATTCAACCGAACCGGGACAATCCACGAATGTATAAGTATCGCCCTTGAAATTGGCGCTGGCCACGGAGAGCTCGACGCTCATTCTGTGGTGACGCGCTTCCTTGCTCCCGTCGCCGACTGTGTTCTCCGCGTCGACCGTGCCCTGGCGCTGGATCGCGCCGGTGCGCGCGAGGATACCTTCGAGCAGCGTCGTCTTGCCGCTCTGGAACGGGCCCACCAGTGCGATGCACCGTGGACCCGTAGCTCTGGTGCCGTTCTGTGCCATCTTCCGCCTCCCATATCGAGCGAGACGCGGCCCGCCTCGAGACTGTTTGAAGCATCGTTTCAGGCCGGAGGGGGACTTGGCAAGAGGCGTCGTGTCTCGCGCACGCGCGCAGCCCGGATGAACATGCGCTTGCTGTAGCCAACGAAAACGGCCGCCTCGAGAGGCGGCCGTTCGTCCAATCGAGCTCGCCTAACGTCAGGGGCCCGGACGCAGACGGAGTTCCGCTACGCCGAGGGCGAGATTGAGCCCCACCGCGGTGGAGACCGAGATCGGTTGCAAGGCGATAGTGCGGTTGGAACCGCCGATGAGAACGTTGGCGCCAAGCCCCGCGGCAACCGTTACCTGGCCGGTCGCGCCGAAATAGTCGCCGGCGAGAAAGCCGGCCCCAGGGGGCGCGACACTATCGGTGAACACCGCCCATACCATCACGCCGCCGCCCGTGGCTCCGATGTCGAGCCCGAACTTGGTGATCGACCCGCTGTAGGCCTGTTGCGGGCCGGCCGGTTCGGGCGCGAACGTGCAAGCGACCGACTTCTCCGAGCCGATGAGGAGTCCGATGCCGGCGGAGATATCGCAGGTCAGGACACCGGCCCGCACTCGCTGGGCGGCTGCTGGAGTGGCGGACGCAATGGCCAATGCAAGCGCAGCTGCCCCGACGGCGTAACGAAACATATGGACCCTCCTTTTAGCTGGATCGCACAAGCCCCACCGGATTGCGCGGGCCAGACCTTACGCAAGATCGCAATCGTTATGTCAAGTTGCCGCAAAAGCGCTGGATGCGCCGGCACGCTTCCTCCACATCCTCGGTCTTGGTCGCATAGGAGATGCGGAAGGCGGGACCGAAGCCGAACGGCGTACCCTGCACCACCGCCACCCCCTCGGCCTCCAACAGTTCGGTGACGAAGTCCTCGTCGGTGGCGAGCTTATGGCCAGTCGGCGCGGTCCTGCCGATGGTGCCGGCGCAGGACGGATAGATGTAGAACGCGCCCTCGGGTTTCGGACAGCGTATGCCGCGTGCCTGGTTGAGCATCGAGACGCACAGGTCGCGCCGCTCCTTGAAGATGGCATTATGCTTGGCGATGAAGTCCTGCGGCCCGTCGAGGGCCTCGACCGCGGCCCACTGCGCCACCGCCGTCGGATTCGAGGTCGACTGCGACTGGATCATCGCCATCGCCTTGATCAGCGGCTCGGGCCCGCCACCGTAACCGATCCGCCAGCCGGTCATGCAGTAAGTCTTGGAGACGCCGTTCACCGTCAGCGTGCGATCGTAGAGCCGCGGCTCGATTTGGGCGGGAGTCGTGAATTGGAACTCGTCGTAGACGAGGTGCTCGTACATGTCGTCCGTCATGACGTAGACGTGGGGATGCCGGACCAGGACGTCGGTCAGCTGCTTGAGCTCGGCGCGCGTGTAGGCGGCCCCCGTCGGATTGGACGGCGAATTGAGCAGCACCCATTTCGTTTTCGGCGTAATCGCGCGCTCGAGCGCCTCGGCGCTCATCTTGAAACCCGACTCGAGGGTGGTGGGCACGCTGACCGGCTCGCCGCCGGCGAGCATGACCATCTCGGGATAGCTTACCCAATAGGGCGCCGCGATGACCACCTCGTCGCCCGGATCGAGGGTCGCTACGAACGCGTTATAGAGCACCTGCTTGCCGCCGGTGCCGACGATGATTTGACTTGGCCTGTAGTCGAGGCCGTTCTCGCGCTTGAACTTGCGGGCAATCGCGGCCTTGAGTTCCGCAACCCCGTCGACCGCGGTGTACTTCGCCGCCTTGCCGCCTTCGATTGCTTTGATCGCGGCACGCTTGATGTTCTCCGGCGTATCGAAGTCCGGCTCACCGGCGCCCAACCCGATCACGTCACGGCCGGCAGCTTTAAGCGCCCGCGCCTTATCCGTCACCGCGATCGTGGCGGATGGCTTGATGCGCTTGAGCGATTCTGCGAGCAGGGCCATGAGAATCTCCGATTGCCGGGCGCGAGCTTCCTAATAGGCGCAGCCGCTCGCGGCAAGTCTCAATCGTTGACGCACACACAACTGTGACGCCGCAGGGACGCCGCCGGCCCGTAAGCGCATGGAGCCCTTCGGACAAATCCTCACGGAAGACGATCCACACCGCGTCCACCACCCATACGTGCTCGCTGATCGGACCCGTGATTTCGGCGGCGCTTGCGGCTAGACTGCTCGATACTCCAAACGCGGTCCCCCGGGAGGACGCCATGAAGCTCACGCCGCAGCAGATCGATGCCTTCGAGAAGCAGGGTTACCTCTTTTTCCCGAATTGCTTCGCCGAAGAAGAGGTCGTGCTTTTGCGCAGCGAGGCCGAGAAAATTTTCAGAACCGACCGCCAGGAAGTCTGGCGAGAGAAAACAGGCGCGCCGCGCACCGCTTTCGCCGCTCACACCTATTGCGAGGCGTTCCGGCTGATGGCGCATCACCCGCGCCTGGTCGAGCCTCTGCAGCAGTTGTTCGGCGAGGGAGTCTACGTCCACCAGTTCAAGATCAACGCCAAGGCGGCGTTCGAGGGCGATGTCTGGCAATGGCACCAGGACTACGGCACCTGGGCGCGCGACGACGGCATGCCCGAGCCGCGCGCCATGAACATCTCGATCTTCCTCGACGAGGTCCTGCCTATCAATGGCCCGCTGATGCTGATCCCCAAGAGTCACAAATACGGCACGCTCGCCGCCGGCCACGATACGAGCACCACCTCATATCCGCTGTGGACACTCGATGCGGAGACGGTGACGCGGCTTTGCGCGGAAGCGGCGCCGCCCGGCGGCGTCGGCATCGTGGCGCCGACCGGCAAGCCGGGCTCGGTGCTGATGTTCCATGGCAATCTCGTGCACGCTTCGCCGCCGAACATCACGCCCTACCCGCGCAAGATCGTGTATCTCACGCTGTGCGCCGTTTCCAACCACATCACGAAGTTCACGCGCCCCGAATGGATTGCGCACCGCGACTTTACGCCGATCGTGCCGGTGGAGGACGATGCTCTGATCACCCATGCCCGCGCGCATCGTGTGGCGGCAGAATAACGATGAAATGATTTTCTGCGCGTGACAGGCGCGCCAGCAGATGTAGACTGCGCTTCGCCACCGCGGTAGCAGCGACCGCTCCTCGGAGCGCGCTTACGTCACGACATTGCCGCTGTGGCGATTTAACACCATCTCGAAGAACGCGGCGGAAGAGTACAGGGAAGGCGATGTATACGCTCTATTCGATGCAGCGATCGGGCAACAGTTACAAGGTGCGCCTTGCGCTCGCCCAACTCGGCACTCCTTACCGCTTGGTCGAGATCGACATCCTCAAAGGTGAGAGCCGCACGCCGGA
>DASQXF010000512.1:0-3081 GCA_035639895.1 Xanthobacteraceae bacterium | reverse complement strand
CCTTCGTCGCCGACCGCGGCGACGACCCGCGGATGCTGCCGCATATCTATGCGGCCATGATCAATGCAGCGGTATCCGAGGCCCCTGCGGAGATGACCACGGCGATGCATCTTTGCCGCGGCAATTTCCAATCGACCTTCGTCGCGTCCGGCGGCTACGAGCCGGTTGCTGAGATCCTGTTCAACGCCATCGATATCGACGCCTATTTCATGGAATACGACAGCGAGCGTGCCGGCGGGTTCGAGCCGCTACGCTTCGTTCCCAAGGACAAATTGGTGGTGCTCGGCCTGGTCACTTCGAAGAGCGGCGCGATCGAATCGAAGGACGCGCTCAAGCGCCGCATCGATCAGGCCGCCCAATTCGTCGACCTCGATCAACTCTGCCTTTCCCCGCAATGCGGCTTCGCCTCGACCGAAGAAGGCAATATCCTGGCGGAGGAGGAGCAGTGGGCGAAGCTGCGGCGCATCGTGGAAGTGGCGGACGAGGTGTGGGGCTGATGACAGCTCGAAGTAAGGGGAAATGGCGTCGGAGCATCAGCCATGCGCTCGCGCCGTACCGAGAGGTGAAAACATGAAGCGATCCAAGCCGCCCTTCCGCGCGGATCACGTCGGCAGCCTGCTGCGTCCGGCGCCGCTGAAAACGGCGCGTGAAAAACGCGCGAAGGGCGAGATCGGCGCGGCGGATCTTAAGGCGGTCGAGGACCGCGAGATCGAGCGCGTCATCAAGAAGCAGGAGGAGGTGGGGCTTCAGGCCGCCACCGACGGCGAGTTCCGCCGCTCCTGGTGGCACCTTGATTTTCTCTGGGGTCTCGATGGAGTCGAGCGCCATGTCATGGATACCGGCATCGCCTTTGCCGGCGTCACCACCCGTAACGAGGGCGTGCGCGTCACCGGCAAGCTGGGATGTTCCAGCCATCCGATGATCGAGCATTTCAAGTTCGTGCAGGCGCATACGAAGCGGGTGCCGAAGATCACGATACCGGCACCCTCGGCGATCTACGGCCGTCCCGTCATGACGCCCATCAACAAGGCCGTGTATCCCGACCTCGATGCATTCTTCGCCGATCTTGGCCAGGCTTACCGCAAGGCGGTGCGCGCGTTCGCCGATGCGGGCTGCCGCTATCTGCAGCTCGACGAGGTCTTCATTGCCATGCTGTGCGATCCAAAATATCGCCAGCAGATGATCGACCGCGGCGACGATCCGGAGCGGTTGGGCGAGATTTACGGCGAGCTCATCAATACCGCGATGTCGGATATCCCCTCCGACATGACCATCACCATGCACCTGTGCCGCGGCAACTACAAATCGACCTTCATGGGAGCGGGCGGCTACGAAGCGGTGCAGGAAATCCTGTTCGATAAGATCAAGGTGCACGGATATTTCATGGAGTACGACGATCCGCGTTCCGGCGGCTTCGAGCCGCTGCGCATGCTGCCCAAAGGCAAGCTGGTCGTACTCGGCATCGTGACCACCAAGACCGGCAAGCTCGAAAGCAAGGATGACCTCAAACGCCGCATCGACCAGGCGGCGAAATATGCGCCGCTCGAGCAGCTCTGCATCTCCGGCCAATGCGGCTTCGCCTCGACCGAGGAGGGCAATTTGCTGACCGAGGACGAGCAGTGGGCGAAGCTGCGCCGCATCGTCGAGGTTGCGGACGAGGTGTGGGGGTGATTGTCGCCGGCAAGGTCGCGATCGTCACCGGCGCTGGGCGCGGCATCGGGCGGGCCATCGCCGTGTTGCTGGCCGGCGAGGGCGCCCGCGTCGTCGTCTGCGACATCGGCGCGAGCCTCGAAGGTGCCGGTAGCGATCCCTCTCCCGCGCACGAGGTGGTGGACGAGATCAAGCGCAGTGGAGGCGAGGCGATCGCCTCCACGCTCTCGATCGCGGAGCCGAAGAATGCCGAGGAGATCGTGAACGCCGCGCTCGCCGCATTCGGGCGCGTCGACATTCTGGTCAACAATGCCGGCATTTTGCGCGACCGCATCTTCCATCGCATGAGCTGGTCGGACTGGTCGGACGTGCTGGCGGTCCACCTCAATGGTTCCTTCAACATGAGCCGGGCCTGCGCCGCGCATTTCCGCGAGCAGAATGGCGGTGCCTTCGTGCACATGACCTCGACCTCGGCGCTGGTCGGCAATTTCGGCCAGGCCAATTACATGGCGGCCAAGTTCGGCATCGTCGGGCTTTCCCGCGGCATCGCGCTCGACATGCAGCGCTTCAAGGTGCGTTCGAACTGCATTGCGCCGTTCGCCTGGACACGCATGATCGATTCGATACCGACCGAGACGGCGGAGGAAAAGGCGCGGGTCGAACGCATGCAGCAGATGACGCCGGAAAAGATCGCGCCGCTTGCGGTCTATCTCGCCTCTGATCGCGCGGAGGGGGTTTCCGGCCAGATTTTCGGCGTGCGCAATAACGAGATTTTCCTGTTCAATCAGCCGCGCGCGGTTCGTACCATCCATCGCTCCGACGGCTGGACGGCGGACAAGATTGCCCAGCAGCTCAAGGGCGCGCTCGGCCCCTCCTTCACGCCGCTCGAACGTTCCGGCGACGTATTTTCGTGGGATCCGATATAACTCGACGAACGCGGCCGGCAAGTCGCCGGGGAAACGGCGAAGCGAGCCCGTTTTGACTACCGAACGCGAGCCGCTCGCCTGCTCCAGCAGCTGAGCTTGCAGTGAGGTGGAACCGAGTACGCCAACACGGTTTTAGATCACATGGCCCAGGCCGAAGTTAGTCACGCGAACGACGATCTCGCACAAATCCGCGAATCCGTTCGTGCCCTCTGCGCCAAGTTCCCCGGCGAATATTGGCGCTCGCTCGACCGTGAGCGCGGCTATCCGACCGAGTTCGTCGCGGCGCTCACCAACGCCGGCTTCCTGGCCGCGTTGATCCCGGAACAGTATGGCGGCAGCGGGCTGAGCATGACCGCCGCGGCAGTGATCATGGAGGAGATCCAGGCGTCCGGCTGCAACGGCGCGGCCTGCCATGCCCAGATGTACACCATGGGCACGGTGCTCCGGCACGGCAGCGCCGACCAGAAGGCGCGCTACCTGCCGGGTATCGCCAAGGGCAGCCTCC
>DASQXF010000511.1:0-3679 GCA_035639895.1 Xanthobacteraceae bacterium | reverse complement strand
CGAGATTCCGCTGACGAGGTGCGCGGCCAAGGTCTTCAGCGGCCCCGCTCGCTTTCAAACTGTCGAGCAAGCGCTCGCATCGGCGCCGATGTTCTACACCGACATCGTCGAAGCCACCGGCAGCGATGACGGGCGTGAGATCGCCTGTGCGCTGGATGAGCTGCGGCAGGCTGGGCGTCTGGGCCGCGATCGCGACGGCCGTTATCATCTCCTCCAGTCCAAACCGGGCGTGACCGCCATCGTTGGTGAGCTTTACCCTGATCCCAATCAGGGCACGTGAGCCACTGTAGGTGGGCAAAGTCGCGGCATCAGAGTTTCGCCGCGGGAGTATCGAATGTCGCGCCTTTGCGCGCTCTACGCGTTGCTGGTCTTCGCCTTCGCGCTGCTGCCGCTCGCGGGCGAAGCACAGGAGCTTCCGTCGCGAGCGATCCGCATCATCGTGCCCAGCCCTCCCGGTGCATCGAGCGACATCAGCGCACGGCTGATCGGACAGAAGTTGAGCGAAAGCCTGCGCCAGCCCGTGGTGGTCGAAAATCAGGGCGGCGCGTCGGGCGCAATCGGCATGAGCATGCTCAGGCGCGCCGCGCCCGACGGCACGACCATCGGCGTCGTCATCGCGCTCGCGCAAACGATCGACCGCATTCAGAACAAGAAGTCCTCGTTCGATATCGTCAAGGACTTCACGCCGATCACCGCGATCGCCAACAACCCGGCGGGCCTGGTTGTCAATTCGCGCATCGCGGCGGACTCGCTCACGGCCTTCGTCGATCTCGTGCGCAAGCGCCCGCGCGAAATATCCTATGCCAGCGGCGGGATCGGCACCGCGCATCATCTCTACGGGCAAGTCCTCAACCGCACCGCCGGCATCGAGATGCTGTACATTCCTTACAAGGGGGTGGCGCCGGCGCTCAACGACCTTCTGGGCGGCCACGTTCCGGCGGCGATCGTGAGCCTGGCGACGGCATTGCCGTATCTGCAAAAGGGGGAACTGCGCCTGCTGACCGTGTTCGATACCAAGCGCTACGCGAAGCTGCCGGAGGTGCCGACGATCTCGGAGGAGATACCGGCCTTCGTGCCTGGGCGTACCTGGATCGGCTTGCTCGGGCCGCCGAACCTGCCCCCCACCATCGCCGCGCGCTTGCATGACGAGGTCGTGCGCATCCTCAACTCGGCGGATGTGCAGCATGTTCTCAGCGAGAACGGACTCGATACGATCGCCAACACGCCATCCGAGTTCGCCGCCATGATCAAGGAAGACGCCAAGATCTGGGACGCGGCAGCGGCAAGCGCGGGATTGTTGGGGCAGTGATTAGCAGGGATTGCGTTCGAGGCGACGGCACCTCTTCCGCTCGTTCCCGCGAAAGCCGGAATCCAGGAACGCTTGTTCGCGACTTGTGATCTGGGTCCCCGCTTTTGCGGGGACGAGCGGACATACCTCCTCTCTCAAGATCGTCCTTTCACCGCATCCCGCCGGCGAGGAACTTTTCCAGACTCATCGGCTCGCCTTTGCGCGCCGGCTCACGCGGCTCGACGCCAGCGAAGCGGCTCGCCTCGACGAACCATTGTCGCCGCGCCGGAAGCTGCCATCGGCGTTTCATCGCTTGGCTCGCATCCCAGCGCACCGGCTCGTTCTCGATATCCATCACCTGGTAGTGGGTATTGAATAGCTCGATGCGGTGCCCGTCGGGATCGCGCAGATAGACGAAGAGCGCGTGACCGGGTCCATGGCGGCCCGGCCCGAATTCGATATTGGCGGCAAAGCCCATCTCGGCCGCGAGGTCGCAGACATAGAAGAAATGATAGGACTCCGGAATCGCGAACGCGGCGTGATGCAACCGCGGCCCATCGCCGGGGGCAAAGACTATGTCGTGCGGGTTGCCTTTGCGCTGCAGGAAGACGAAGAGCAAATCCTCGGTTCCGTCGGGGGAGATGTATTCCGAGAGCCGAAAGCCCATGGTCATCCAGAACTCGCACGCCTTTTGCACGTCGGGCACCAACAGCTGGAAATGATCGAGCCGCTGCGGCACCGCGCCGCGGTGCTGCTCAAACGTAACGACGAGACGCGGCTTGACCTCCATGGTCGCGCAGAACTCGATGGGAGCGCCGTTTACGTCGGACACATGCAAGGTGCGGCCCTGGTACGGTACCTCGACCCATTTCGCCGGCAAGCCGGCTCTGTCGAAAAACGCCTTTGCCTTCTCCAAGTCCTCTTCGCTGAATACGCGCATGCCGATGCGCTCAGCTTGCGGCTCGCCGCTCGCGCGCTTGAGCACGAGGCTGTGATGGCAGGCCTCGGCGACTCCGCGAAGGTAAAGCGTCTCGCGATCTTCGTCGCTGACGATGAAGCCGATGAGATCCACATAGAAGTTTCGACTGACCGCCAGATCCTTCACGGTGAGCACGGAATGGCTGCCGCGCGTGACGTTGAACGGCGGATTGTAGACCGGCTTCGGAATGCTCATGGCGCGCTCCAATGACGAATATCGAACAGGCTCGTTCTAGAGCACGTTTGTCTGAAATGTAATCGGCGCGGTCGCCAAACTCGGTCTGCTTCTCTCTCGCCGCCACGCGGGCGAGGCTCGCGCCGAGATCGCGGCCCTTTGTTGGTTGATTACCGCGCTATAGCAGATTTCGCCGGCTGCGGTGCGGCGTCGGGAGAGGGCGTTTGCTTGGCAGCAGCGGCCGCCGGGCGGGAGGCGCGATCCAGATTGCGCGGTCGGTGCACCGCGCAAAAGCTGTCAACCGCATCGATCACTGCGGCACCGACGAGCGCTTGTCGCTCGGGCGAATTCATCACCAATTCCTCGTCGCGATTGATGATTGAGCCTGCCTCGAGCAGCACGGCGGGCATGCGGGTGGACTTGAGCACGATCAGCTGATCGTACCGGTACACGCCGGCCTTGGCATCGACCAACAGCCTCTGCCGATGGCCCATGAACTTTTCGATGTAGTGGGGCGTGTATTGCAGGCCGCGCGCCTTCAACTGATCGCCGAGCAGCCGGCCGAACTCGAGGCTGCCGTCAGGATCGGCATTGTCGATGGAGAAGAAGATGGAATGGCCCTTGAACCGGTCACTGAAGTAGTGCTCCTCGCCCTGATACTCCCACGCTTGGAGAAACGAGTCCGGCACCGAGTCATGATGAATCGAGAGGAAGAGATCGGCGGAGGCCGCATTGGCGCGCGCAACGCGGTTGAAGAGGCTCTTTCTCGCCGGGCCATCGGTCACCAGCAGAAGGGTCTTGGCAAAGCCGGCGGTACGCAATTTTTGCTCGATCAGCGTCGCGAGGCGAAGGTTGAATTCATATTCGTAGAAGCCGCGCGCGCTGATGGCGCCGGGAGATTTGGCCGTATGCCCGACGTCCACGACCACCCGGAACGCCGCCCGATCGCAAGCCGAATCCAACAATTTCCTGGCGCCGCCGCCAGCCGGACCCGCCCAGCCGGACTGCCATGCGCCCGGCCACGCCACGAGTGCGGCAACCGCAGCCGCGAGCATTCCGAGCCGTCGGAAGAAGTCCATCAAGCGTATCCCGATCCTCTCGCCGCCGGCGGTCCCTAATAGGACTTCGGCAGCCCCAGAACCTTCTCTGCAACAAAATTCAGGATCATATGTGGCGTGATCGGGGCAATCCGGGGAATCATGACTTCGCGCAAATAGCGCTCGACATGGAATTCCTTG
>DASQXF010000510.1:0-12728 GCA_035639895.1 Xanthobacteraceae bacterium | reverse complement strand
TGCGTAAGCGTAACCTCGCGCTCTCCGACTGCAGCCTTGAGCGCGCGCGCGAGGTCGTCGACGCGCACCGGCCCGCTGGACGGTTCGTATTTTTCCACCCTTGGCTTCACCTCCGCCGGCTTGCGCTGCTTGCCAGCGCCCAGCGCACCAAGCAGCTGCGGCACCGCCGCGTCGGGCGAGGTGGGCAGCAGCAGATCGACCGGCGGCAGCATTTCATAGTCCATGCTCCAGCCGTTATGGACGTGGAAGTCGGCGCTGATGCTGATGATCTTCGCTTTCGGGCCTTCCTGTCCGAGCGCATTGCGCAAGGCCCCGCCGAGATCGACCCAGTCCAGCGCGAGAATCACATCCGCCGCTTTGATCGCCGCGATCGCCTCCGGCACCATCGCGTTTGAGGCGGGCGCGCCTGCGTGGAGCGGATGATCGGTCGGGAAGCCGCAGCCGATTTTGAGGTCGCTGATCACTTTCGCGTTGAGCGTCTCTGCCAGCGCGACGCGCTCGTTCCATCCGTCCACACTGCGCGAAACCCGCCCCATGAAGATCACGGGGTGCTTCGCTCCTTTGAGCATTGCCGCCGCGGTCTCGATGAGTTCGGCTGATGCGGTAGGGTCGGCAAGCGGCATGAACCGGGCCGCATCGATCGGCGCCAGCGGCTCGGCGAGCTTTGCCTCCTGCATTTCGGCGTCGAGATTGATGTAGACCGGGCCGCGCGGCGCGGTGCTGGCCATCCAGGCGCCGCGCAGCAGCGCCTCGCGGGCGGCTGCCGGGGAAGCGGGCTGGTCGTCCCATTTGGTGTAGTTGCGAATGATTGCGCCCTGGTCGCGCGCGGTGTGAATCCAGTCGATCCATGGCCGGCGCTTGGCCGCATCCACCGGGCCCGTCGCGCCGAGCACGACGACAGGCTGACGGTCGCACCAGGCGTTGAAGATCGCCATGGTGGCGTGAAAGAGCCCGACGTTGGAGTGCACGGCCGCCGCCATCGCCTTGCCGGTCACCTTGGCGTAGCCGTGAGCGACCGCGACCGCGCTTTCCTCGTGCAGGCAGAGCAGCATCTGCGGCGTCTCATTACCGAGGAAGTTCACGATCGAATCATGCAGCCCGCGGTAGCTCGCGCCGGGATTGAGCGCGATGTAGGGGATTTCGAGCGCGCGCAACGTGTCGGCAACGACGTCGCTGCCGAAAGCCGGTGCGTTCGTGCCGGTTAGATTGGCGGGACGCTCGAGCGTCCGGAGCGAGGGATGGGCCGCAGGCTTTTCGGTGGCGGGCGCCACCTTGGCTTTTGCAGTTGTCACGGGATGGTCCTTGGGCTCTCGGAACGAGGGCCCATAGAACCCAATCAGAGGCCCTGGCGCAACCGCGCCAGAAGCTTCACGCCGGCATAGCCGTCGGCGGGCTGCATGCCGACTTTACGCTGGAAGTTGCGCACCGCGATCATGGTGCCATTGCCGACGCGTCCATCGGTGCCGCCGGTATCGAAGCCGAGCGCGGTCAGACGCTGCTGTATTTCCTGTACCTCGGCCAGGGTCGGGGTGCGCTCGCCGCCGGGGAACGGCTGCACGAACGGGGCGCCACCCATGATGCGATCGCCGAGATGCACGATCGATAACGTATAGTTCATCGACGGATTGTAGGAGCGCACGGCGTAAAAATTCTGCCCGAGCAGAAATGCAGGCCCTCCGGCCGCCGGCAGCCAAAGTTTTGCAGACGCACTGGGGTATGGAAACGGCTCGCCGTTGGCGCGGGTTACGCCTGCCCGCTGCCAGGCTTCGTAGGTGCGGGAGGCCCCTTCGCTCGCCCGGCCCACGCCGCGCACCTCGTAGCCCCAGTGCTCCCCGGCGCGATATTTCCCGCGCCTGACGAGGTATTGAGCGGTGCCGGCGAGCGCGTCGTCAGGTTTGCCGAAGGGGGTCACGCGGCCATCGCCGTCGTAATCGAGCCCTACATTGAGCCACACCTCCGGCATCCACTGGGTATGACCCATGGCGCCGGCCCAGGAGCCGCGCATCTCCTCCGGCGTGCTCCAGCCGCGATCGATGATGACGAGCGCGTTGAGCAGTTCCTGCTCCCAGTAGGCGCGGCGGCGCGGCTCGCCCCATGCGAGCGCGGCCAGGGCCGGAATGACCGGGCGCATGTGGTTCTTCTGCACATCCGGATCGCCGAAAGCCGACTCGATCCCCCACAGCCCGAGCATGATGCCGCGGTCGACGCCGTAGTCCTTCTCGATCCGGGTAAAAAGGGGCGCGTATTCCTTCGCCTTCTCCTTGCCGGTGGTGATCCGCCAGTCGGAGACGCGGCGATTGAGATACTGCCAGAGCTGCTCGTTGAATTCGGGCTGGTAGCGGTTGAGCTCAAAAACTGCTGTATCCGGTTGGATAGTAGTCATAACCCGCGTGTATGTGGCGTCGGCTATACCCCGTGCGCGCGCCCGTGCGCGGAAGGCCGCGACCCACTGATCGAACGACGACTGGCTTGCCTGCGCGCGTGCCGTGGCGCTCCACGCCGCCATGGCGGCTGTTATCACGGACAGGCAAGCTCGCCTTGATAGCAGGAGATTGCACTCGCTCATCGCGCCTTATCCCGGAATGGGTTGCCTCGGGCGGCGATTCTACAGTGGTTTCTGTCGGCTTTGCGGCCGCGACTTCCGGGGGCAGGGGGGCAGCGGTGAGCGGCTGCTTGATTGACGCCGTTGGGACGTCTTCCCGGTTCTCCTCGTCCCTGATCTCCTGGCCGCGGCCTCGGATCAGCCGCTCATAGCCAGCGACCAGCGTCATATAGGGATTGACGAACACCCATCCGTACTTCGTCGGCACCTGCATATCGAAATGCAGGTGATAGGTCGTGGCGCGCTCGCGCCGGAAGAAGTTCCCGACCTTGCCGATCACCTCGCCCTCGTGCACGAGGCGGCCGCTCACCATGCCGTCCGCGTTGAATTGCTTGGGCAACATGTGCAGGTACCGGAAGCGGACGCGCTCGTTGGGCGCGTTGGCCACGATATAGAGCGCCTCCTGGCTCGTCGCGCGTAGCACCGCCCCATCGCGCACCGCGACGACGTCGTGCTGGTAAGGCTCGCAGCGGTTCGCTCCTTGAATGCGCTGCTTGCACGATGCTGGACGGATGTCTTGCCCTTGGTGGCCACGACCGGCCGGGCACTGGCCGACATAGAAGGAGCGATGCTCGCAGAAATTATCCCGCCAAGGATAGGAGTAGTTGTCGGCGGCGGATTCATCCAACACCAGCATCTGTCCGTTGACACGGCAGCGATACGCCTTGACTCCGTCAAGGAATCCCGCACCGGAGCGTCCGGTCGCGTCGCAGTCGCCCCAATTCATGAACGACTGGGAATTGGCGAAGGCGGGCGCATCGGCGAGCGGGAAACGGATCTTGGAGTAGACGGTGTAATCGGCGACCCCGCCTTTGCGCCTGAAGCCGGTGCCGGGAAGTATGTCGCCGGGCCTGTGATACGTGAAAACGGTCGACGGCGATGCGGGTCGCTCGATTGTATCCGCTGTGATCGCCTCCGATTGCGCCTGCGGGGTGCCGCCCGCGACGCGGAGGGCCTTGAGGAAGCGGACCGCAACCTTATTGGCGTCGCGGCACGACATTTTGCGGAACCGTAGTGCGCCGTCGGAGCATTCGATGGCGACCACGTAGGGCACGCCGTAGCGCACGAACGTGTAGCGCACGTAGTTTTCCAGAAAGATGCGCCGGATGCCGGGAATTTCGTCGAGGCCGTGGACCGGCCAACCGATCATGCCCCTCGGCTCATCCACTTCATACAATAGGGCTGACCCCCCGATGTGGATGTAGATCGCATCGGAAAAGCCGATCCCCAGTTCGCGCATTTCCTGCGCGCGCGCGACGACAACGGCGTCGTAGCCCGCCGGTCCGGGATAAAAGAAAGGCACTGAAGCGAAGCCGAAGAGATAATTGTCAGCCGGTCCATTGGCGCTCGCGCCGGCCGTCTCAGTTACGGCCGGCCGGTCGCGCATAAAGGCCGCCGTATCGAAGGGCAACAGCACCGGTACGGGACTCGCGGCAATATTCGGAAAACGCTCGCCGGTCGCGCGGTTGAGCTTGGCCATCACGTCCGGCACGACGACGACTGCCGGTTGCGCGGGATCGAGTGCGCCGAGCTCGACGGCCACCGCATCCCAGTCCACGCGGGTTGGGGCGATGCGTGGGCTCTTCATGTCCTGCGCAGCCGCGGCAGCGACGCCAACGGCGAGCGCGAGGCTCGCAATCGCGAATCGCAACATGACGCTCCATACCTCGCCGGAGCTGTCGTCGCGACGTCCGTGCGCGAATCAACTATTGCCGCAGCGAATGATTCTGCCAAGTAGGTTAACGCAAACGGTTTTCCTACTGTTGCAAATAAGTTGCGCTGTCCTGCGGTCCGAAGGAGACTTCAGTCCTTGGCGCGCTCGACGTAGGAGCCGTCCGCGGTCATGACCACGATTTTGGTGCCGGGGCCGACAAAAGGCGGAACCATGGTGCGCACGCCGTTCGACAGCACTGCTGGCTTGTAGGACGAGGCGGCGGTCTGGCCTTTGACGGATGGCTCCGTGTCCACCACTTCCAGAACCGCCTTCTGGGGAAGCTCGATCGAGACTGGCACCCCCTCGTGGACGGAGAGCCTGACCTTCATTTCGGGCTGCAGGTAAGCGGCCTGATCGCCAATGGTGTCCGCAGGCAACGTCACCTGGTCGTATGTCTCCGTGTTCATGAAATGAAAGCCGTCGCCATCCTGGTATAGATATTGATGTTCGCGATCTTCCACGTAGGCCCTTTCAACCTGTTCGGTCGTCTTGAAGCGCTGCGCCACCTTTACGCCGTCGCTGATGCGGCGCATGTCCACCTGGGTCGTCGGGGTTCCCTTGCCGGGATGGAAGCTTTCGGCGTTGAGCACGACGTAGAGCTTGCCGTCGAATTCAACGATATTGCCCTTCCGGAGCGAGCTGGCGATGACTCTCACGGGTTTTCCTCGATTGTCCTTGGCCCGAATGTCGGGCCACCATACTGATCTTGCGGCTCTTCGCCAGCGATTTTCATGAAGGGTGGGGCGGCTGACATTGCGGTGAAGGAGCGCTGATGCCCCCGCCATTCTGGACCTTATACGGGACCCGGCGACCTCTGCTGGTGGCGCGGATGCGCATTGCGGCCGCGTTGCGGCAGTTCTTCGCCGCGCGCGATTTCGTCGAGGTCGAAACCGCGGTGCTGGTGCCTTCGCCGGGGAACGAAACCCATCTTCATGCCTTCGCAACGGAACTGATGGCACCAACCGGCACGCGTGCGCAGCTTTATCTGCGCACCTCGCCGGAATTCGCCTGTAAGAAGCTTCTAGCCGCAGGCGAACGTCGGATCTTCGAGTTCGCCCGGGCTTTCCGCAATCGCGAGCGCGGCCCGCTGCACTATCCCGAATTCACGATGCTTGAGTGGTATCGGGTCGAGGAGCCTTACCAAAGACTGATGGAGGACTGCGCCGAAGTTCTTGCGATCTCGGCCGAGGCAGCGGGCACGAAGCGGTTCTCCTTCCGCGACCGCGCAATCGATCCGTTCGCCGCGCCTGAGCGCCTTTCGATGGTCGAGGCATTCGCGCGCTATGCGGGTATCGACCTCATGGCCATGCTGCCACCGGAGCCTGCCAGCGTCCTGGCCGCCGCGGCGACCGCGGCCGGCGTCCGCACCTCCGCCGATGATACCTGGGGCGATGTCTTTAGCCGCGTGCTGGTCGAAAAGATCGAACCGCGCCTCGGGCAGGGTCGGGCGACGATCATTTATGACTATCCGGCCATCCAATCCCCGCTCGCCCGGCCGAAAGCCGACGCCCGGCTTGCCGAGCGCTTCGAGCTCTATGCCTGCGGGGTCGAGCTTGCAAACGGCTTTGCAGAGCTCACCGACGCCGCCGAGCAGCGCAAACGGCTCGAACAGCAAATGGCGGAGAAGCAGCGTATCTACGGCGAACGCCATCCGATCGATGAGGACTTTCTCGAGGCGCTCGCGCTAATGCCGCAAGCTTGCGGCATCGCGCTCGGGTTCGATCGTCTGGTCATGCTCGCAGCCGGTGCCGCTGACATCGATGACGTCGTGTGGACCCCGATGCCGGATCTCAATGGATAGGAAGGTGGAACAATGTTGGTGCTCTATCACAACGACATGTCGCTCTGCGCGCAGAAGGTGAGGGTATGTCTCGCCGAGAAAGGACTCGAATGGGAGAGCCGACATCTCGTCCTACGCGCGGGCGAGCACCAGCAATCCTGGTATCGCAAGCTCAACCGCCGCGCAGTAGTGCCCACGCTCCTCGACGGCGACAAGATCGTTCCGGAATCGAACGTCATTCTTGAATATCTCGAAGAGATTTGTCCCGATCCATCGCTTGCACCGAAAAATTCCTACGATCGGGCCCGCATGCGGTTGTGGACGAAACAACTCGACGAGGATGTCCACGATGCCTCTGTCGCCGTCGTGAGCTTCGGCATTGCGTTTCGCCACCAGTACATCGAGCGCGGCGAGCTCGGGCAAAAGATGCTCGAAGAGATACCCAATCCGTTCAAACGCGAGCGCCGGCGCGACGTGATCGAGAAAGGCACCGAATCCCAGCATTTCATCATCGCCGTCAACCGCTTGGTGCTCCTCCTCGATGAGATGGAAGAAGCGCTTGCTGCGCACCAATGGCTCGCCTGCGACGACTACACCTTGGCCGACGTCGCCTTCACCCCTTACCTGGCGCGCCTCGAGCACCTCGATATTCTCGGCGTGGTCGGACGGCGATCTCGTCTCGCGGACTGGTATCGCCGCTGCAAGGCGCGGCCGAGCTTTCATGAAGCCATCGTCAAATGGGAGAATGCCGATTACCTCAACCTTATGCGGCGTCGCGGCGCCGAGGCCTGGCCACGGATTCATGCGATCATGCAGGCGCATTAGGCCGAGAATGAAAGGACACGGTATGCCCACTTTCCACGCCGCGCTTTGCGTCTTGCTCGCGGCGACCCTCACCGCCGTCGCGCGACCGGTTTCGGCGCAGAGCTATCCGACGCAGACCATCACATTCCAAGTCGCCTTCGCGGCCGGCGGCATTGCCGACGTCGTCGCCCGCTTGGTCGGACAAAAGCTCAGCGAGCGCCTCGGGCATTCGGTGGTGGTGGAAAATCGCGGCGGCGCCGGCGGCAATCTCGCGGCCAAATCCGTCAGCGGCGCGGTGCCCGACGGCCATACCATTCTTGCCATGACGACCTCGCTCGCGGTCAACGAGACCGCCACCAGGAACAAGGGGTTTTCGGCCAACGATTTGCGAGCCATTGCCATCGTGGCGTTCAGCCCGGACATTCTCGCCGTTCATGCCAGCAATCCGGCGAAGGACCTCAAAGACTTCGTCAAGAGCGGCAAAAGCTTCACCTATGGCAGCGCCGGTGTCGGCACTGGTCCGCATATCGGCGCGGAATATTTCTTCCGCGAAGTCGCCAAGGTCCAGGCCGTGCATGTGCCGTTCACCGGTGGCGCCCCGGCGGTCGCTGCTGCCGTGGGCAACCACGTCGACGCGGTCGTGCTGACGCTGCCCACCGTGGTGCCGCCCATCACGCAAGGACTTCTGCGCGGCATCGGACTTGCGAGCGCGACGCGCAACGCGGCGGTGCCGGACGTGCCGACGTATGGGGAGATGGGCTTCCCGAACGTCTATTCGGGCTCATGGGTTGGGTTCTTCGCGCCGGCGAAGACGCCGGATGCGATCGTCAGCAAGCTCAACACAGAGATTAACGCCATCATGCGCGAGCCGGAGGCGCAGCAAAAGCTCAAGACCATCGGCTTCGACGTGACGATCAGGACCGTGGGGGAGACTCGCGACTACTTCAGGAGCGAAATAGCGGTGTGGGGTCAGATGATCCGTGCGATCGGCTATTCCAGCGATTGACGACGTCGATTCGAGCGCGAGCATCACGCGTGCGAGTGATAAGCAATCCGGCTTAGTATCGCGTTGCCCGACATATGGCGGTCCCCCGTTTTCGCGGGCACAGCAATCTCAGTCGTGGTGCCGGCCGAGCGCTTTACCGGCTTACCACCACGTTGAGGATCGCCGTCCGCCCCTCGTTCGTGGCGGCGAGCGCGCTTTGCAAAGCGACCTCCAACTCGGCGCGGTATTCGACCCGCTCGCCATGGAAGCCGAAATGGCTTCCGATTTGCTCATAATCCGGCCCTTCGATCGTCACGCCGAAATGCAGGTCTTTGCTGGCCGAGGCGCCGTCGGGATAGTGATGAACGTGACCCTTGCGCATCGCCTCGTATTTTTTGTTGTTGAGAATGACGATGATGATCGGCAGCTCGTGCCGCTGGGAGGCGCCGAGCGCCTGGATGATCGGATTATAGAGAAACGAGCCGTCGCCGATGAGCAGCACCACCGGGCGCTGCGGCGCCGCAAGCTTGATGCCGAGTGCGGTGCCGATACCCTGCCCGAGACCGCCCGAACCACGGAAGAAACTCTGCGCCGTCGTCAGCGGGAGGTGCTGGCGGATGAGCGGCGAATGGGTGATCGTCTCGTCCACGTAGATCGTATCGGCGGGCATCGCTTCGCCGAGCCCGCCTAGGAGCGAGAGCGGATCGATTGCGCTTCCGTTCTGCGCCTTCTCGCGCTCGGCGCGAAGCTCTGCAACGTAGCTCTCATGCTCGCGCGTCCATCGCTGCCGCCGTGCGTTCACCGCGGCGGCTTCGATTTTTGCGGACTTGGCTGCCGCGATCAGCAGCATCAGCGACTCCGCGATATCGCCTTCGAGATAAAGATCGACGTGCAGGTTCTGGTAGACCATGTGCTCCTTGAGCGGATGGTCGTGGATCGCGACGATCTTGCCGCGCGTCGGCCGCCGCCGCGGCGGATACCAGGGGGCACGCGCGCCCACGAGCAGCACGAGGTCGGCGTCATCGAGCGCCTTGTACCTGCCCATGCCAAGGTAGAGCGGGTGGTTGGTCGGGAAATTGGCGTAGGCGCTGACTCGTCCGTTGATGACAGGAATCGCGAGAAGCTCGGCCAATTCCTGGAGCGCTGAAAATGCTTTGGGGTCGCGTCCCGCTGTCTCAGTCACAATCACCGGGGTTTTGGCATTGCGTACGAGCTCTGCAACCGTCTCGACGTCCTGCGGGCGCGGTTGCACCACCGGCGCCGGCGGCACCTCGCGCGGGTTCGCGGGCGGGGTCCAGTCGTGCAGCATGTGTTCGAGCGCCACGTTGAGGTAGATCGGCCCTTTCGGAGCGCGCTGCGCCATTTCCCCCGCGCGGATCACGCTCTCGTAGAGCGTATGTGGACTCGTCACGGCGCGCGCCCACTTGGTGACCGGCTCGATGAAGCGTTCGATGCCGCCGACGGTGAGGCCGCCATACCACTGCTGTTCGATATCGAGGTCGGGGTCTTCGCCCAGGGTCTGCGATTCACCCGACATCACCACCATGGGAACTTCGGCCTGCAGCGCGCCATGGATGCCCATGCTTCCCTGCAGCACGCCGACACCGGCATGCACCAGTACCGCCTGCGGCCGCTCCGTTATCAGCGTGTAGCCGGTCGCCATGTTGACCGCGAGCGTCTCGTGCCAGGACTCGATGAAGGTCGGGCCCGCCTTGTTCTCGAGTTTCTGACGCGCCAGCGCCTCCCAGATGGGCGACCATTCCGAGCCCGGCGAGGACATGATGTAGTCAATCTTGAGCTTGCGAAACGCCTCGAGGATCGCCTCGCCCCCGTCGAGATAATTTTTCATCTTGTTACCCGCTGCTGAATGAGGGGCGCATACGACACGGAATTTTGGCACTCCGCAAGCGGGAACCCACATTCCAGAGGCGGTGGTCCCCGCAACGGGATCGCCGCGACGCTCGCGTCGCGAGGCCCCGCGCGGGGACCTCACATGATGCCGGTGCAGCCAAGGCGCATTGACATTTGAGGCGCCGCGCACCATCAGCGAGATGCGTTCTGATCGGCCGCAAGGGGCGGAAAGTCGCGAGTTGCTTCATGAGACCCAGACCCAAGACATTACGCCGAGGCGATGACCTCGTCGCGGCCGGATTGATCTCCCACGAACGACGTGCCGGCATCGAAGCGGTCGCCGCGCGCTATGCGCTGGCGCTCACCGGCGACATCGCCGAGCTCATCGACGCTACCGATCCGTCCGACCCCATCGCGCGCCAATTCATTCCGGACGAGGCGGAGTTCGAGCGCGGGCCCGAGGAGATGAGCGACCCGATCGGGGACGGTCTCCATAGCCCCGTTAAAGGCATCGTGCACCGGTACCCCGACCGGGTGCTGCTCAAGCCCGTCCATGTCTGCGCCGCGTATTGCCGCTTTTGTTTCCGCCGCGAAGTGGTTGGAAGCGCACGCGCGCTCTCTCGCGCGGACCTTGAGGCCGCGATCGCCTATATCCGCGCGCATTGCGAGGTCTGGGAAGTCATCCTCACGGGCGGCGACCCTCTCGTGCTTTCGCCGCGCCGCCTCCAGAAGCTCATGCACGCGCTGGCGGAAATCGAACACGTCAAGGTCATCCGCGTGCACACCCGCCTTCCGGTCGTCGAGCCTTCCCGGATGACGGCCGCGCTGGTGCGCGCACTCAAGGCGTCGGGCAAGGCGACCTACGTGGTGCTCCACACCAATCATGCGCGCGAGCTCACGCCCAAGGCGCGCGCGGCCTGCGCGCGGCTCATCGACGCCGGCATTCCCATGCTGAGCCAGAGCGTGCTGTTGCGCGGGGTCAATGATGATGCTGCCGCACTCGGCGAATTAATGCGGGCCTTGGTCGAATGCCGGATCAAGCCTTACTACCTGCACCACGGCGATCTCGCGCCCGGCACCGCGCATTGGCGAACCAGCATCGAAGAGGGCCAAGCCTTGATGCGCGCGCTGCACGGCCGGCTCTCCGGCCTATGCCAACCGACTTATGTGCTCGACATTCCCGGCGGCCACGGCAAATCGCCGATCGGGCCGAATTATCTTGCCCGCGCTGGTGGCGAAAACGGCACGGCGCGCTACGCGATCGAGGACTTCCGGGGACGCCGTCACGCCTATCCGCCGGCGGCGCCCTCCCGTTGAAGTTCAAGTCTCAATGGCTCACCACCACCAACCGCTGCCGCACGACATCTCGCAGGTATTGCGGCGATTGAAATTGTAGAAGAGCGCGACGGCGCAGCGGGCGTTCCAATCGCCTGCCAAAAGCCTGATCCGCTCACCTGCGGCCCATCCGAAGCAGGACGGAGATCGTGCCGTAAACCGCGCGCCATTGATGATGAAATTGCCGCTCCAAGGCGGCTGCACGACCTCGATCACGTGCCGTTCGGGCGGCAGATAAAACCGCTGCGGATAGTACCGGCGGGGTGTGTATTCCATGCCGTCCGCGAGGGCCGGCGCGCACATCAACATTGTCAAGGCGAGCGCCGAGACCGATTTCAACATGTTGCAGCTTCCCCCCTGTCGGTGGTCGAAAAGATAAAGGCGATCGTCCGCGCTGCCAAGAGAACCGCGTGCGAGGTTGATCACCTGATGCCGCCAATTCTGTGGAATGTACCACCGTGATCCACTAGCTTCGTGGCCATGCTCATCATCTCGATCATTCTCGAAGCTGCCGTTGCGATCGTCGCTGTTTTGGCGGCGCGCAGAGGCAACCCGTACATTTACGGTCTTGCGTTTACGTTCGGCGCCTATGTGCTCTATGATCTCGCGCGTCTCTTGCAATGGGACGTTCAGGGCGGGCTCCTGTCCGGGCTCTTCCTGCTCGCCACCATCACTGCGCTCATTGCGGTGTGGGGACTGTACCGGAAATAGATTGTCGAGAAGCCTGGAGGGTCTCAGCCATGTCGAAGCTTGCCTGGATTGTCGTATTCGCAACGCTCACCGCAGCGCCCGCGGCCGCGCAGCAGGGTGCGATTCCCGACCTTCGCGGTACCTGGAAGGGCAATAGCGAGTCGATCATCCTCGGGGCAGGCAATCCGCATCATGCCGCGCAACACTCGACCGAGCCCCGGCTCAACAGCGTCGCGTTCACGCTGATCATCGACAAGCAAGACGGCCGTCGTTTCTCCGGCACGTTTTCCTCGGCGCGCGGGAACGACAAGGTCGTCGGCGTTGTCTCGCGCAACAATACGATTTTCCTGGTTGACGACGACGGCTATACCGTCGGCACGGTCTTGGCCCCGAACCGCATGGAGTGGTGCTACATGCACGTTTCCCAGGCCACCCGCGTCGCCTCCTGCACGGAGCTGACCAAGCAGCCGTAGGGCCGGGGTCGGTGCTTGCAACCTATCGCCGAACTTTCGACAGGAAGGCCAGCATGGCGAGAAGTAGGGGGCCTAGTATGCGGGGTAGCGCCCGGCGGCCGAGCTAAGCGGCCGCCTTTCCAGTGTTTCGTATCCACACGAACATAAATGCGCGCGGCCGATCGCTTGCGCCGTTCAGTCTCTCTAGGACGGCCTCTACGGCTCCTTCGCGGAGCCATCGATGAAAAGCGGCAGTTTGAAGTCTATTGACGTACCCAATGGTTTCGCCGTGGATCTTCACGGCAATTGCATTTTTGTCGTACGGATTTTGAGGCTCAGGCGTGAGCTCAATAATGTCCCCTGGCCTTAAATGGGTCTTGAGTTTTCCCGCGTAATGGCGGTGTCCCACAATTTCCAGGACCAGTTCGCAAGGTGCGTGAACTCCTTCGAGTGTGTTTACGATGGAAAACCCATCGCTCGGTAATCTCGCACCTGTATAGGCTAGTAGCGCAAAG
>DASQXF010000509.1:0-2714 GCA_035639895.1 Xanthobacteraceae bacterium | reverse complement strand
CAGGACGAAGACATGGAAGACGCGTTGCCCTTCGAATTCGGGCATCCGTATGAAGTGACGGGCCGGTCCCTGCTGCTCTTCCTGCTGCGGCCAAAAAAGCAGCTGGCCGACGGGCCCTTGGGGCAGACCTGAAGCGTTCTGAATTGGGGTTAACCGCTGGTAAACCCTGCCTGGGAGAGCAATCGCCGGGCCGCGCGGACCGGATCGGTCCGAACGATTCTTGCCGCAATCGGCATGCTTTATTGCGCCCGCGTCGGGGGACGTGCGTTGCCATGCTGTGGCAACGTGAGTGGGAGTGGGGGACGTATTGGCTCAAAGGGGGGTGCGCGCGATTCCATTGGGAATCGGCGTGATGCTGCTGGGGTTCATCCTTAAATCGGCAGGGACGCAGGCAGGGCCGACCGACACGGCATTGCCGGCTCCGCGCGTTTCGGTTTTCGGGACAATCCACGCTGAGGTTTTCCGGCTCGGTGCGCCGCTCGGTTCAGGCGTTGCGGGCGATCGCATACGACTGGCAAGCCTGGAACCCCAAGTCGGATTGTTCGACGCCCCGACCAAGGCGTCGGGCATGCTGACCGACACGGCCGCGTCGGCGTGCCGGAGTTCGCCGTTCGAAGAGCGTTTCGCCGCTCTGGGTGATCCACCCGCGTCTTTCGACAAACGTTTCGCCTCGAGCGCGGATTGTCCGGCCTCCTTCGACGACACTCTCGCCGCCGCCATGCAGGTGCTTGCGGATAGTCTGCGATTGCCGCCGGACCGGACGGTCCAGGCGAAGCGGCGTGAGGCGCCGACGAAATCGATCGTCGCGAAAGCGGACGTCGGCCCAGCCCCGACGCGCAAGGAGGTTGCGCCGCTCGAGGATGACGGCCGCACCGCCATCTACGACATCACGGCACGCACCGTATACCTGCCGAGCGGCCGCCGGCTCGAGGCCCATTCCGGCCTCGGCAGCTACATGGACAATCCGCGCCACGTGCACCTGAGGATGCGTGGGGCCACTCCGCCCAACATATACAAGCTCACTTTGCGCGAGCGATTGTTTCATGGGGTTCGCGCCATCCGCCTCAATCCCGTCGACGGCGGCAGGATGTATGGCCGCGCCGGCATCCTCGCCCACTCCTACATGTTGGGCGCGAACGGCCAGTCGAACGGATGCGTGTCCTTCGCCAATTATCCCGAGTTCCTCGATGCGTACCTGCGAGGGGAAATCACCCGCATCGCCGTGGTCGAGCGGCTTGACGGCCCGCCCGGCAGGCTCGCTGCGGGACAGCTGCCGGAGCAGGTCAAAGACCTGCTGCGGACGACGGATCGCAGGCGCGAGTATGCCATCGCCGGCGCTCACTGAGCCTCGCCTGCAATCGCCTAAAAAACCTCTTGACTCGTGTAACGAGAATCTTCGAGAAGCAAGTATTCACCGAAACTACGCCAGCCGCCCGGCCGGGAGATCGCGCCGGGCTTTTTGCTGCGCGGACGCAAGCTGCGGCCACGCAGGGCGTATTTTCCTGCGAAACCAGAAAAGGATAAGCTATGCCGTTCGAGAAAGGCGAAAGTGGAAATCCGGCCGGCCGGCCGCCGGGATCGCGCAATCGGGCGACGCTGCTGATGGAAAGCCTGTTGGCGGACGACGCCGAGGCGATCGGGCGCAAGGCGGTCGAGATGGCCAAAGGCGGCGATTTGGCGGCCATTCGCCTGTGCGTCGACCGGCTCGCGCCGGCGCGAAAGGGCAAGCCGGTCTTATTCGAGCTTCCGCCGCTCGAAAAACCAGCCGACAGCGTCGTCGCGGCAGCGAAGATCGCGGCTGCGGTCGCGGACGGCGAACTCACGCCGTCGGAGGCCGCCGAAATCGCCAAGGTGGTGGAGGTCTATGTGCGAGCGATCGAGATCAAAGGCTTCGATGAGCGGCTCACCAGGCTGGAGAACGAGCCGCCGCGATGACGCGCAGCGCCCAGCCGCGCACCCGTGCATGTGAACGTCGGGACGCAAACCGCCGGTTGCAGAAACGAGCGGCCATTGTTTCGCGACTGTTCTTTACAATGAAAATACCTACCAGCGCGTGTGGAGGCCTAGCGCGGTGATCAACTCAGTCGATCAGTTCGTATCACTGTCGTCCCTGCGCAAGCAGGGACTCACCGCCCTGAGATCATTGGGTCTCCGCATTCGCGGGGACGACAGGAATAAGTTCGCCGCGACGAGGATAATAAAGAACGTCCGCTACGCCGACCGCGCCGCGCGGCGGCCCGGCGAAGTTTCGCCCCGCACGGACGCCTCCTCGCGCGCGCCGGGCGGATTGAGCGCCGCGGCGACCGCGTCGTCGACGCGCTCGAGCCACACGAACTGCACCTGCTGCCGCGCCGCCTCCGGCACGTCCTCGAGGTCCTTCTGGTTGCGCGCGGGCAAGAGCACCGTGGTAATGCCGGCACGCGCCGCCGCGAGCACCTTCTCCTTCACGCCGCCGATGGGAAGCACCAGGCCGCGCAGCGAGATCTCGCCGGTCATCGCCACGTCGTTGCGCGCGGTGCAGCCGGTGAGCAGCGAAACGAGCGCGACGAACATGGCGACGCCCGCGCTCGGGCCGTCCTTGGGGATGGCGCCCGCTGGCACGTGGATGTGCACGTCGGATTTCTCGAACAGCGCCACGTCGAAGCCGAGCTCGGCCGCGCGCGCCTTCGCCAAGGTCAGCGCCGCCTGCGCGCTCTCCTTCATCACCTCGCCGA
>DASQXF010000508.1:0-4116 GCA_035639895.1 Xanthobacteraceae bacterium | reverse complement strand
CGGCGCGGCCCAGACGAGACCGGTCGAATGTAGATATGACAGCTCCAGCTGCGGGTTGTTCTTGACCGCCCAGGCGATGACGGTGTTGCCCGCGACATTGGCGTCGGCGCGCCCGACCAGGACCGCCTGCACCGCGTCGGTTTGCGTGCCGAAGGATTCGACCTTCCAGCCGATCTTGCCCTCGAGATCGCGCGCCCAGGAGTCGTAGGCCGATCCCTTGTTGACGGAAATAGTTTTGCCCTTGAGGTCTTCGAGCTTCACGACCTTCGGTGATCCTTTCTTGATCAGGAACTGAAAGTCGGTGTTGAGATAGCCCTCGGTGAACAGCATGCTCTCGGCGCGCTCCTTGGTCACGGTCGTAGGAGCCGCGAGAAAATCGTACGTTCCAGCTTGCAGCGCCGGCACGAGGCCGGAGAACTGCGCGGCGTCGATCACGATCTTGCGCTTCAGCCACTTGGCCATCTCGTTGGCCAGATCGATGTTGAACCCCTGATAACCGCCGGAAAGGTTCGGAAAGGCATGCGGTGCGAACGTGCCATCGACCGCCGCGCGAAGAGGCGGCGGCTCCTGAGCATATGCGGACGTGGCAAGAAGCAGTGCCGCACCGCTAGTCGAAAGCACAGCTCGGATCATTGGAGTTTCCCTCGCGCCGGCGGCGCCGAGCGTACAATGGACTTGCATAGGCAACAAGCCGCGATGCCGACTGGGAGGACGGCGGATCGGTTGCCGCACGGCTTGCGCGAGGTATACATTTATTGCGACGGTATTATCGACAAACCGAAAAAGTTACCGATCCCCGGGACGTCAGGACCATGACCCAACTGCTCGATGCGTCGGCAAAAGGCGTGTACACGATCTCGGCGACGCCATTCACCGATAGCGGCGACATTGATTGGCCGAGCGTCGACAGCCTGGTCGAATTCTATCTGCAATGTGGCGTGCACGGCTTGACCGTTCTCGGGATGATGGGCGAAGCGCAAAAGCTCAGCGACCAAGAGTCCGCTGAGTTCACGCGCCATTTCCTGCGTCGCGTCAACGATCGCGTGCCCGTCGTCGTCGGCGTGTCGAATCCGGGCACCTCGAATCTCGTCAAGCTCAGCAAAATAGCGATGGACGCCGGCGCCTGCGGCGTCATGATCGCGCCGCTGACCGGCCTGAAAACGGAAGCGCAGATCGTCGCCTACTTCGCTGACGTGATCGCCGCGCTGGGCGAGAAAATTCCGGTCGTTTACCAGGACTATCCGCAGTCGACGCAAGCCGACATCTCCACCCAAGGCTTCCTCAAGATCGTCGACGCGCATCCGAGCGTGGTGATGTTCAAACACGAAGACTGCCCGGGCTTGAAGAAGCTCACGCAGATACGGAAAGCCTGCGATGGCGTCATGCGGCGATATATCAGCATCTTGGTCGGCAACGGGGGACTCTATGTCCCGCAAGAACTCGCCCGTGGCGCCGACGGTATCATGACGGGCTTTGCCTATCCGGAAATGCTGGTGTCGGTGTCCGCGCTGTTTGCGGCCGGCCGCAGCGATGAGGCGGAAGACTTGTTCGACGTGTATTTGCCGCTCGTGCGCCACGAGCAGCAGCCGGGTTTTGGGCTTGCCGTGCGCAAGGAAATTTTGCGCCGGCGCGGCGCCATTCGGTCGGCGGCAGTGCGTGCCCCCGGCCCCAACCTTGACGCGCTCGACATCGCCGAGCTCGACCGGCTGCTGTCCCGCCTCGAGGAACGCTTGAAAGAAAGCGCCCACGGCCGCCGGCGCGCCGTCGCCTAGCACGAGCGGATATCCATGCTCGGCCATGGCCGGCAAGTTTGCTCGCTTCCTTGTGACGGAAGCTTGCAGCGCGTGGATCAGGCCTATATCCGTTCGATCTGACATCGACCGGGAGACGGGTTTTATGGCCGAGTACGATCTGGTCGTCCGCAACGGAACGCTAGCGACCGCTTCCGACGTCTTTCGCGCCGACATCGGAGTGATCGACGGCCGCATCGCGACGATCGGCGCCAAGCTCGGCGCTGGCCGCCGGGAGCTCAACGCCGAAGGCCGCATCGTCACGCCGGGCGGTATCGACAGCCACTGTCACATCGAGCAACGATCCTCGATGGGCGTGATGACCGCGGACGACTTCTTCACCGCCACGCGCTCGGCGGCTTGCGGCGGCACCAGCACCGTCATTCCCTTCGCCGCGCAATATCGCGGCATGTCGCTACGGCAGGTGGTCAAGGACTATCACGCCTGCGCGCATCCCAAGGCCGCGGTCGACTATGCCTTTCACCTCATCATTTCCGATCCGACCGAGCAGGTCACCGGGCAGGAACTACCCGCGCTGATCAAGGACGGCTACACGTCATTCAAGATCTACATGACCTATGACGCGCTCAAGCTCGACGACCGGCAGATTCTCGAGGTGCTGTCCATGGCGCGGCGCGAGCGGGGGCTGGTCATGGTTCATGCGGAGAATCATGACGTGATCTCGTGGCTCAGTGAAAGATTGCTTGCGGCGGGCCACACCGCGCCGCGCTTTCACGGTATGGCGCATGCGCCGATCGCCGAGCGCGAGGCGACGTCACGGGCGATCTCATTGGCCGAGCTGATCGACGTGCCGATCCTGATCGTGCACGTCTCCGCACGCGAGGCGATGGAGCAAATCCGTTTGGCGAAGGCGCGCGGGCTCAAGGTCTACGGCGAGACCTGTCCACAATACCTGTTCTTGACCGCGGACGATCTCGACCGGCCGGGTTTTGAGGGCGCGAAGTACATGTGCAGCCCGCCACCCCGTGACAAGGCGAACCAGGAAGTGATCTGGCAAGGACTTGTCAGCGGCGTGTTCGACGTCTTCTCGTCCGATCACGCCGGCTACCGTTACGAGGATCCGGAAGGCAAGATGAAGCACGGCCGAAATGCGCCGTTCAAAAAGGTGGCGAATGGCGTTCCCGGCCTCGAGGTACGGACCGCGCTCCTTTTTTCGGAAGGCGTCGGCAAGGGCCGTATCGATCTTCCAAAATTCGTCGCGCTGACTGCGACCAACGCCGCCAAGCTTTACGGCCTTTACCCGCGCAAGGGCAGCATCGCGGTCGGCGGCGACGCCGACCTGGCGATTTGGGATCCGGACAAGGAAGTGACCATCAGCCAGTCGATGATCCACGACGCGATGGATTACACGCCGTACGAGGGCAAGAAACTCAAAGGTTGGCCCGTCGCCACGCTCGTACGAGGAGAGGTGGTCGCCGAAGGAGGCGAGTTCGTCGGCGCCGCCGGCAAGGGCCGCTTCCTCAAATGCGATGTTTCACCCGCGACCGCACCGCTCGGGCGTCGCACCATCGCGTTCGATCCGGCGACGGGGGTGGCGGAGCCGAGCAAGCACGCCGATCACTCACATTGAGGCAGCCGAGGAGGCGAGGCGTAGCTCGGCAGACGCTGACGCACTGACGAAAAATCGCGCGCGCCGGCGCGCAACAGACCCCTAGCGTCGTGCTATACTGTTGTAAAAAACCAGTATTCGATCATCATGAGATCGATTGCCGCATCTTGAACAGGCGCGGGACAATGACCATTCAGCCGTGGCGAGCCACCTGCATCCAGACCAAAAGCAAGCTTGCCGCCAAAGCCGCAGCTCGTGCTGACGCCTGGGCGATCATCAATGACAACATCGCGCACGTGATCGGCCTGATCGAGGCGGCGACCCGCGGCGCCATTCCGCCGGACCTCGTGGTCCTTCCGGAGTTCTCGCTGCAAGGGCCGCCGCACGGGCTGCCGGCGGCGGAATGGATCGAAAAGGCCTGCTGTCCCGTTCCCGGCCCGATTACCGAGCCGTTGCAGCAGCTTGCCCGGCAGCATGGGATCTACATCGGCGCCCATCAGTTCGAGAGCGACCCGGAATGGCCGGGGCGCTATTTCAACACCAGCTTTTTGATCGATCCGACCGGCGCAGTCATTCTGCGCTATCGGCGTGTGAATACTGCCGCCTTCCCCTCGCCGCACGATTTCATGGATGCGTATTTGGCGCGCTACGGCATGCCCGAGATTTTTCCAGTGGTGGACACTGAGCTTGGCCGCCTCGCGATGATTCCATGCGGTGAGATCAACGTGCCGGAGGTAGCGCGGGTGCTGATGATGC
>DASQXF010000507.1:0-4784 GCA_035639895.1 Xanthobacteraceae bacterium | reverse complement strand
CGCCGTCCGATCCGCGAAACATGGCGGCGTTCCCGGCTGAAGTGCGGCCCGAGACCGGCCCGAAAAAGCAATTGCCGCCGCAGTTCCGTCGCACCCTCGTCGATTACTATACGAAGGAGCCGGCCGGCACGATCATCATCGACACGCCGAACACCTATCTCTACCTCGTGCTCGGCCCAGGCAAGGCGCTGCGCTACGGGGTGGGTGTCGGCCGCGAGGGCTTCACTTGGTCCGGCGCGGAACGGGTGACGAAGATGGCGGAATGGCCCGATTGGAATCCGCCCGAGGAGATGATCGTGCGTCAGCCCTATCTGCCGCGCTTCATGGCCGGCGGTGAGACCAACCCGCTCGGCGCGCGCGCGCTTTATCTGGGCAAGACGATCTACCGCATCCACGGCACCAATCAGCCCTCGACCATCGGCACCTTCGTGTCCTCAGGCTGCATCCGCCTCACCAACGAGGACATCATGGATCTGTACACGCGGGTCAAGGTCGGCACGCGGGTGGTGGTGCTGCCGGGCAAGCCGCCGGCGACCGCGGGCGCAACGCCGCTGGCTGCGGCCGGGGCGCCGCCTGCTGCGGCTACCTCGGTCGCACCCTCAGTCCCGCCGAGCGGCGGCGCGGTGACCAGCGCTCCGCTCGCTCCGCCTCCGTCGGCGATGGCGCGCTGACGACGATCGATCTCGTCAATCGATGACGCGCACGGGCTTTCCGTCGAGGAAGGCCCGGATGTCTTCGACCACGCCCGCGAAATAGGCCCGATAGTTCTGGATTGACACGTAGCCGAGATGCGGCGTGAGCACGACGTTGTCCATGCTCCGCAACGGATGATCAACCGGCAGCGGCTCGACGTCGAATACGTCCAGGCCGGCACCGGCGATCTTGTTCTCCCGTAGGACTGACAGCAGTGCCGCCTCCTCGATGATGGGGCCGCGCGAGGTATTGACGATGTAGGCCGTCGGCTTCATCAGCCCCAGTTCCTTCGCGCCGATGAGGCCGCGCGTGCGCTGGGACAAGACCACGTGAATGGTGATGATGTCGGACTGGCGAAAAAGATCCTCCTTGCCAACGTAGCCGACGCCGATCTCCTTGCACTTCTCCGGCGTCAAGTTCTGGCTCCAGGCGATGACCTTCATCCCGAACGCCTGGGCAATGCGAGCGGTGCGGGTACCGAGCTTTCCCAGGCCGAGGACGCCGAGCGTCAGACCCTCCAGATCCATGCCGATCGTCGTCTGCCAGGGCACGCCGGCCTTCATGCGCGCGTTCTCGTAACCGATGCGGCGGGTCAATTCGAGCATCAGGCCAATGGCAATGCCCGAGGTCGGACTGCCCACCGCGGGAGTACCGCAGACGATGATGCCGCGCTCCTTGGCTGCGGCGGTGTCGATCGATGCGTTGCGCAGGCCCGTGGTGATGAGCAGCTTGAGCTGCGGCAATTTCCGATCACGCCGCGGGGGAAGGCGGTGCGCTCGCGCATGGCGCAGACGATGTCGAATGGTTCCAGCGCCGCGATGACCTTATCGGCTCCGCCGAGGTGAGCATTGAATACTTTGATGTCGAGGTCGCCAGAAACCTTCGACCAATCGGCCACGCTGAGCGCGACCTTCTGGTAGTCGTCGAGGATTGCGCAGCGGTAGCGAGCCATGACGAATGTCCGTGTGTTGGCGCGGAGAGGGAGAAACGCACCGGGTGGGATTGCTGCCTATAGCACAGCCGGAACTGCGCCGCGCTGCAGTCGGTGCGTGCGGGCGCAACCGTCAATTCTTGAAGGCTACCCCGGTGTTTACCCGCGGTTGCTGCAAGGCTTTCGTTGGAGCGCGTGATCAGGTCCGCGCGCCGCGGACAGCGCGTCGTTCCGACCGTTATTTCCGCTTATGCAGCGCCGCCGTTAGCGCTTCGCGCGCACACGCACCAGCGCCGGGATCGCTTGATAGCCACCGGCCGTCCGGTCGTGTTTGGCGTGCCATTTGGGCCCAGGGCCGCGCATGTAATAGAGCTCGGGCCGGTACGGATCGAACAGGGTCCTGGCTAGACTCTGCACGAACTCGGCAAGATCGGCGAAACCGCCGGATGCCTTGCCGTGGCGCTTATGGCCTTGAGTTCTCTTTTCCATGACCCCCTCCGGCGACATCCGCCGGCCCCCATTCGCTCTGTCCCCGTCGCGCAGAGCGCCCCGTTTGCATGCGATTGTCTCGGTAAATTTGTTAAAAACCAGTAGGAATTTGCTTGTGATTTCAGATTTGTGCGCCAGCGTTGCAGAAAAGCTACTATTAGGGTTAAGGATTGATGCAATTAGGTCACAGTTGGCCCGCATCCCGGCCATGATCGCGGCGGAGCCGGGCCGTACTTCCCAGTCGACCCTTAAGCGCGCAGGCCGGCCTCACCGCGTGGATGAGCACCGGCACTGTCAGCGCATCCCCGGCCCGAGCCGAGATCAGCATCGGCGCCGCGACCGCTTTGGCTGCGCGAGAGAGGTCATGCTTGGCGTGCCATTTGGGACCGGGACCGCGCATGTAGTGGAGCTCCGGCCGATAGGAATCGAAAAGGGCGTTGGCGAGATTGCGCAAGAGCTCGGCAATGTCGGCGACGAGCCCGGAGTTTTTGCGGGCGGCAAGCTTCATGGTCGTTGTGCTGATCATGACGGCATCCGCTCGGGCTTTGTGCCGCTCCGGTCTCCACGCATCCGCTGATTGGTGATTGCGCGGGATGTCCCGGTTCAACGAGCGGTCGCTTCCTTTGGTTAAATCTTGGCAAGGGTTGCAGACCTGCGCGATCGTCTATGCCTTTACATACGGGGATTGGTGCACGGCGGATGTAATCCCCGTCACATCGCTCTCACGTTTGTGATCGAGCATTGGCGGCGGCCTTGCTCTCGGCCGCGCGGCTCGCTACATCAGCGGCACTTTTCCGACATCCGGTGCCGATGGGCGCCCAACAACGCGAGCGGAGCTAATGGCCCGTCAATTCATCTATCACATGCAAGACCTGTCCAAGATCTATCCGGGCAATCGGAAGGTCTTGGAGAACATCAACCTGTCCTTCTATCCCGATGCCAAGATCGGCGTGCTGGGTGTCAACGGCTCCGGCAAGTCCACGCTCTTGCGCATCATGGCCGGTATCGACACGGACTTCGCCGGCGAGGCTTGGGCGGCGGAGGGGGCGCGGGTCGGCTACCTCGAGCAAGAGCCGGGCCTCGATGCGCGCAAGACTGCGCGCGAGAACGTGATGGACGGTGTCGCTCCGCAGAAGGCGATCCTCGACCGTTACAATGAGCTCGCCGCGAACTACTCGGACGAGACCGCGGACGAGATGACAAAGTTGCAGGACGAGATCGAGGCCAAGGGCCTGTGGGATCTCGATTCGAAGATCGACCAGGCGATGGAGGCGCTGCGCTGCCCGCCCGATGATGCCGACGTGAGCAGGCTGTCCGGTGGCGAGCGGCGGCGGGTCGCGCTCTGCCGGCTGCTCCTCGAGCAGCCGGACCTGCTGCTGCTCGACGAGCCGACAAATCATCTCGATGCGGAATCCGTCAACTGGCTCGAGGGTCACCTGCGCAACTACCCGGGTGCGATCCTGATTGTCACGCACGACCGCTATTTCCTCGACAACGTCACCGGCTGGATCCTGGAGCTCGACCGCGGCCGCGGCATTCCCTATCAGGGCAACTATTCGGCCTGGCTCGAGCAGAAGCAGAAGCGGCTCGAGCAGGAGGGCCGCGAGGAAGCGGCGCGCCAGCGCACGCTCGTCCGCGAGCGCGAGTGGATCGCGGCCTCCCCGCGCGCGCGCCAGGCGAAATCCAAGGCGCGCTACCAGCGCTACGAGGACTTGGTGAAGCAAGCGGCGGAAAAGACCGCGCAGAGCGCGCAGATCATCATCCCGGTGGCGGAGCGGCTGGGCCAGAACGTGATCGACTTCGAGGGCCTCAGGAAAGGTTACGGCAACAACCTCCTCATCGACGACCTGACCTTTCGTCTGCCGCCGGGTGGCATCGTCGGCGTGATCGGCCCGAATGGCGCCGGCAAAACGACGCTGTTCCGCATGATCGTGGATCAAGAAAAACCCGACAAAGGCACCATCACGATCGGCGACTCGGTGCATCTCGGCTATGTCGATCAGTCCCGCGATGCGCTTGCGGGCGACAAGAACGTCTGGGAAGAGATTTCCGGCGGACAGGACATTATTCTGCTCGGCAAACGCGAGGTGAACTCGCGCGCCTACTGCTCCAACTTCAATTTCAGAGGCGCCGACCAGCAGAAGAAAGTCGGCTCGCTCTCGGGCGGCGAGCGCAACCGCGTGCTTCTCGCCAAGATGCTCAAGTCGGGGGCTAACGTGCTGCTGCTCGACGAGCCCACGAACGATCTGGACGTCGATACGCTGCGTGCGCTCGAGGAGGCGCTCGAGGATTTCGCCGGCTGCGCCGTGATCATCAGCCACGATCGCTGGTTTCTCGACCGCATCGCCACGCATATCCTGGCATTCGAAGGCGACAGCCACGTCGAGTGGTTCGAGGGCAACTTCCAGGAGTATGAGCGGGACAAGATGCGCCGGCTCGGAACCGATTCCATCATTCCCGAACGCATCAAGTACAAGAAGTTCTCGCGCTGATGACCGAGGACTGGAGCGCGCGCCAATACCTCAAGTTCGAGGACGAGCGCACGCGTCCGCCGCGCGACCTTCTGGCTCAGGTGCCGCTCAAGTCTGCGCGACGCGTCATCGACCTCGGCTGTGGACCTGGCAATTCCACCGAGCTTCTGGTCGAACGCTATCCGCAGGCGCAAGTGATC